>NZ_JANWXB010000375.1 GCF_025055495.1 Thermoflexus sp.
CGAAGGCGGCCCACCCGGCCCCCCAAAGCCCCAAAGTCCATGGTTTGCCGAAATGGGGTATATGTCAGCTGACTTGAGCCATTTTAACTCCCCCGATAAAGTAATGGGAAACAATTCGGAGGGAGTCCATGCCGGAGCGGATGCTGGCGGCCCGCCTCTATGGGCCTGGAGATCTGCGGCTGGAAGAGATCCTCGTGCCCGAGCCGGGTCCAGGGGAAGTGATCCTTCGGGTGGAACGCGCCCTCACCTGCGGCACGGACGTCAAGATCTTCCGACGGGGACGTCATCCCGCCCTGGGTCCTCTGCCTTCCCTGTTCGGCCACGAGGTGGCGGGGGAGATCGTCGCTGTGGGAGAGGGCGTATGGAATTTCCGTCCCGGGATGCGGGTGGTCGCGGCCAACTCCGCCCCATGCGGCGCCTGCCGGTTCTGTGATCGGGGGGAATTCAGCCTGTGTCTGAACCTCACCTTTTTCTTCGGCGCCTTCGCTCAGTATGCCCGGATCCCTGCGCCGATCGTCCGCGTCAATCTGTATCCAATCCCCGATCATCTCTCTGGGGCGGCTGCGGCGCTGGTGGAGCCGCTGGCGTGTGCCCTGCGCGGCATCGAGGCGGCGGAGGTGGAGCCCGGATCCACGGTCCTGGTGATGGGCGGGGGCGCGCTGGGGTTGATGCTGGCCCACTTAGCCAAATCCCGCGGGGCATGGGTGGCCCTTTCGGATCCCCATCCGGAGCGCCGGGAGACCGCCCGGGCGATCGGGGTGGATCTGACGCTGGATCCCAGGGAGGACATCCACGCTGCGCTTCAACAAGCCCTTGGAGAGTTGCCGGACATTGTGTTCGAGGCGGTGGGGCGTGTGGAGGTGTGGGAGGCCGCCGCGGACGCGGTGAGGCCGGGCGGGCGGGTGATCCTGTTCGGCGGATGCCCGGTGGGCACCCGGGCCGCTTTCGATACCGCCCGGCTCCACTACCAGGAGCTCACCCTTCGGGGTGTCTTCCATCATCACCCCCGCTTCGTGGGGGCAGCCCTGAACCTCCTGGCTGCTGGACGGATCCCTGTGGAGCATCTGATCAGCGGAGAGTTCCCGCTCCTTCGTCTCCTGGAGGCCTTTGAGCGGATGGAACGCCGTGAGGGATTTAAATTCGCGATCAACCCTTGGGTGGATTAAATCCGAGGGAACCCTCTGAGGGATTTGGGGGGCTGAGCAGGACGCCTTCGGCAGCCTGCCCAGCTTTCTCTTTATAGCGCGATCGCTGAGGGGCTGGCCCGCTTTCCGAACTTTGGAATGCTTTTCCGTGGGCATGGGCCACCTTCGGCGGCCCATGCCCCCCAAAGCCTCAGGGGATGAGGAGCTGCGTAACTCCTATGTTTATTAAAGGCGTTCACGGCTCAGCTGCCCCGCCTCGAAGTCCTCCTTCAATCGTTCCACGATCTGGCGATCGGTGTTCGGAAACGGATAGCGATCCAGCTCCTGGATCCGGACCCAGCGGGCATCCGCGCAGCCGATGGGCTGGAGGGTTCCCCCAACCCATCGACATCGGAAGACATGGAGCGTGATGCGCATATGGGTGTAGGTGTGCCGGAGGGTCATCATCGGCTCCAGCACCTCCACCTCGATCCCCAGCTCCTCCCGGAGCTCCCGCCTCAGGCATTCCTTTAGGTCTTCCCCGGGCTCTACCTTTCCGCCTGGGAACTCCCACAGCCCGCCCAGCATGCCCTCCGGCGGGCGCTGGGCGATCAGCACCTGATCACCGTCCTGGATCACCCCTGCGGTCACGTCGTAGTGGGGAAGAGATCGGCGAGGGGCTCGAACCGGGAACGCTTCTGAATTCCCCTGGTGGAAGGCAGCGCAGAAGGCCTGGAGGGGGCACTCGGGACAACGGGGCGCCTTCGGCGTGCACAGGGTAGCACCCAGATCCATCAGGGCCTGATTGAAATCCCCCGCCCGGCCCGGCGGGAGCAGACGTTCCGCCAGGGCCTGGAGCCGACGCCGGCCCGCCGGCCGGCGGGGATCCTCCTGGACGGCGAAGAGCCGCGCCAGCACTCGCACGGCGTTCCCATCAATCGCGGGGAGATCCTGTCCGAAGGCGATGCTCAGGATGGCGGCGGCGACATAGGGGCCGACCCCGGGCAGGCGCCGCCATTCCTGCAGGGTCTGAGGGAACGATCCGCCATGCTCTTCCATCAGAATACGGGCCGCGCGGTGCAGATGCCGCGCCCGAGCGTAATAGCCTAACCCCTCCCAGGCTTTCAGCACCTCCTCCAGTGACGCCGCGGCCAGATCCTGGAGCGTGGGGAAGCGGGCGAGGAACCGCTCATAGTAGGGGATGACCGTCTCCACCCGGGTTTGCTGGAGCATGATCTCGGCGACCCACACGGCATAGGGATCCCGCCGGCGGCGCCAGGGAAGATCCCGATGGTTCGCTGCATACCAGCGCAGAAGATTCTCGCTGATCTCTTCGTAGCGAACGTCGGCTTTCATCGCTTTGAGCTCATCCTGTCGGATCTCATGGGGGCAGGTGGGCGGCTTCGCCGCCTGCCTACCCCCACGATGTGCGGATCGTGCCCTTGATTGCGCAGGGATCGTTCTGGCGGGCGAGGCCGCCGAAGGCGATCTCGCCCAAAAGGGGAAGGGGACTGTGCATAGTGCCTTTCCCCTCCCCGAGACCAAAGGGCCTCCGGGCGGGGGAAGTCCCGAATCCCTGGCAGGGATCGTTCAGATGGCAGCGACGCAGAGTCAATCCTTATGGATGTTTTGAACGATCCACCAGGTCGAGGGGAGGAGAAGGGTGGCCAGGGCCAGTTTCAACAGATCACCAGGGATAAAGGGCAGCAGCCCCAGGGCGATCGCCCCCTTCGGGCCCAGGAAGCCTCCGAGGAAGAGGGCCAGCCAGGGGAGGCCGAACAGGTAAATCACCGCGTTCCCCGCCAGCATCGCCAGCGCCGTGGAGAGAGGCCGGCGATCCCACCCACGTTCAGCCAGCCATCCGGTGATGAAGGCCGCCGCGATAAACCCGATGAGATACCCTCCTGTTGGACCTTGCAGACGGGAGATCCCGGCTGCCCCACCGGCGAAGACCGGCAGGCCCAGCGCGCCCTCCAGAACATAGGCGGCGATGCTGAGCGCTCCTCGCCGGCTTCCCAGGGATGCTCCGACCAGGAGCACCGCCAGGGTCTGGCCGGTAATGGGGACAGGTGTGAAGGGTAGAGGGATGGCGATCTGGGCCATCAGGGCGGCGAACAGGCTGCCGCCCAGGATCAGGAGGACGTTGGCGGTTAGCTGCCGCGCCTGCGTTCGGCGCATTGACTCTGGGAAAACCGTATCTGCGAGAACCATGGATAAATCCTCCATAAAAGTTCTTAAGCCTTCTGCCCCTGGAGGGGAACCCAACAGGGCAGGCCGATCCGGCTGGATTACGGCCTATTATACTGTTGGCTTCCTCGTTTGGGTTTTCTGGGAGTTGGCACGAGGCCCAGAGATGGGATTGGAATATCCCTCGAGGGCGTGGACCGCTTTCGGCGGCCCACGCCCAGAGAGCCTTCTCGCGCTAGAGGATGTGACGTTCCGACTTCCTCCCTTGACATGGGCGGAGGCGAGGGACATTCTGGAAGAGACCGGGATCGGTCGCCGTCTCCTACGGCGCGATCGAACGGGGGGGTCGGCGGAGATCGAGGCCGTTGTCGATATCCTGCGACGGGTGGGCCAGATGATGCTGGAACATCCAGAGATCGTGGAGATCGACCTGAACATCGTCGTGGTGGCCCGTCCGGGGCAAGAGATTCACACAGTGGACATCCGGATTGTCCTCTCTGAGGAGATCCCAGCCTCTGTAGAAGCGACCGCCCGTTGATTTGCCGAGTGGGCAGGGGGGGATTAGGGCTGGGGCACTGCCGAAGGCAGCGCCCCAGCCCCAAAACTCGCGGGAGAGCTCGGAAGTTGCACCTGGCGTGACACGAATGGTTGAGGGAGACCATCCCGGACGGCCTCCCCTGCTATTTGTCTTCCCTCCCCGTGGAAGGTGAATACTGCCCCCCTGGAAGCGGGATGCCGTTTAGATTCCGAAGCACCTGGACCACCTTTCCCTGAATGTGCACCACCTCGGCCGGCACATAGAGGGGGGTCATCGCGGGATGGGCCGGCTGCAGGCGGATGCGATCCCCCTCCCGGTAAACGCGTTTCAGGGTCGTTTCGTGGCGATCGGCCAGCCAGACCACCGCCATCTCCCCCTCTTCCACCTGGGGGATCGGCTTGACAATGATCAGGTCGCCATCGCCCACCAAGGCGTCAACCATGGAGTTCCCCTGAACCCGGAGGGCGAACAGGCCGTTCCCATCGACCAGCCAAAGGCGGGGGATCCGGATCCAGGCGAGGGGAGTTGCGCCGGGATTGGGGATGGGCTCGCCGGCAGCGATCGAACCCAGGAAGGGGATGGGGATCAGATCCGCTTCCGGGGCCAGGCCATCGGGCCAGCGCCGGAGGCGAATCCCTCGGGATCGCCGGCCTACCCGGACGATGAGGCCCTCTTCCTCCAGGCGACGGAGATGGTAATCCACGACTGAGGGGGAGGAGATCTTCAATCCCTTCTGGATCTCCCGAACCGTGGGATATGTTCTTTCCTGTTGATACCAGCGGACGATGAAAGCCAGAATCTCCTGGCGAAGATCCCGCCGGATCCGCGATCGGTGCCCCCGCTTCATTTTCAGCCTCCGATATTCCCAAATATATCCCAAGTTTTCCCAAATCTTAGCCGAACATTTGTTCGATGTCAAGGTTGGAGGGGACCTTCCTGGCTGCTGAAGATCTTTTTCGGGAAACCATCTCCTGGAGCAGAATGGAACAGAATAACTTCGCATGGATTTGAGGATCGCTCCATGTTCCGGCTGTTCTATCGCTTCCGGCAACTCTGGTGGGCGATCGCCGTTCGGATCCGGGAGGAAGATCGGGCGCTGGTGGCGCGGATCCTTCCTTTGGAGGCTCAGGCGTTGTTCTGGCGGATGGCCCCAGCGGATCAGCGGCACAGCCTGGCGGTGCTGCGGACCCTGCTGGCGTGGGGGGAAACGCATCCGGCCCTCTTGAGAGCGGCGCTGTTACATGACGTGGGGAAGACAGCGGCGTCGCTGCGGCCGTGGGAGCGAGGGCTGATTGTGTTGGGGAACGCCATGGGCCAGCGGATCTGGCGTTTCGGATGCTCCCGCTGGCCTGTGCTCCGCCATTGGATGGAGCGGGTGCGCCGTTATCAGGCCCATCCAGAGATCGGGGCGGCATGGGCGATGGAGGCGGGCTGCGACCCCCTCACGGTCGCCCTGATCCGACGTCATCAAGATGCGCTGGGTCCGCCAGGTCCAGAGGAAGATCTGGAGACCCGGCTGCTCCGTCGCCTTCAGCAGGCGGATCGAATGAATTGATCCAGGCACAGGGGCGTGGGGCAGGCACAGGGGCGTAGGGCGGGCACAGGGGCCTGCCCCTACAAGAAACGTGGCGCGATGTGGCGTGTAGGGGCGACCCCCTGTGGTCGCCCCGATGGGGCCGACACGGGGCCTGGGGCAGGCGCAGGGGCGTGGGGCAGGCACAGGGGCCTGCCCCTACAAGAAACGTGGCGCGCGATGTGGCGTGCAGGGGCAACCCCCCATGGTTACCCCGACTCCTGGGTTGCCTGTGGGGATTTCTTGGGCGCCCCTCTTCCTCAATTCGCAAGCTGCCCGGCTATAATTGAAGTTGTGGAGCAAGCCTTCAACCGGGCGGTTTATGGAACAGGCCTGCCCGTTTTGGAACGCGTTTCGAGGACCTGCAAGAACCCTCCCGTTCGGAGGAGCGGATCCATATTCATTCTCAATCAGGGGGAGGCGCGATGAAAGTCTATCGAACCGAGAACCTCCGCAACGTCGTGCTGGTGGGTCATAACGGGTCGGGCAAGACCACGCTGGTGGAGGCGATGTTATTCCTGAGTGGGGCGACCACCCGCATGGGCCGTGTAGAGGAAGGCAACACGGTCTCTGATTTCGATGAAGAGGAGATCCGCCGTCGTCTCTCCATTTATACCTCCCTGGTCCCCATTGAGTGGTCCGATCACAAAATCAACCTCCTGGATGCTCCGGGCTATCTGGATTTTGTCGGCGAGATGAAGAGCGCCGTCCATGTGGCGGACTGTGCGCTTCTGGTTGTGGATAGCGTGGCAGGCGTGGAGGTGGGCACGGAGCAAGCCTGGGCGGCCCTGGAGGAGCGAGGACTGCCTCGCATCGCCGTCATCAGCAAGATGGATCGGGATAACGCGAATTTCGAGAACGCCCTGGAGAGCCTGCGCCGCGTTTTCAAGGCGAGCTTCGTTCCCATCCAGCTTCCCATCGGCAGCCAGGCCGCGTTCGAAGGGGTGGTGGATCTCATCGCCATGAAGGCACGGCGGGGCCCGCGGGGGGAGATCGGTGAGATCCCTGCTGGCCTACAGGAGGAGGCGGAGGAGGCCCGGATGCGGTTGATGGAGGCCGCAGCAGAGGCGGATGATGAGTTGATTGTGAAGTATTTAGAGGGTGGAGAGCTGACCGAAGAGGAAATCCGGCGCGGGTTGAAGGCTGGTTTCCTGGCCGGGCGCATCGTCCCGGTGGTATGCGCGGGAGGGCTTTCAACGGTCGGCGTGGGTCCTTTGTTGGATCTCCTGGTTCAGCTGGCCCCTTCCCCTCTGGAGGCGAAGCCGGTGGAAGCGCTCCCGGTTTCCAATGGTCAGCCCGAACGGGTGCACGCGGATCCTGCGGGCTCCACGGTAGCTTATGTGTTTAAAGTCACAGCGGATCCTTTCGTGGGGAAGCTTGCCTACTTCCGTGTCTTCCGTGGCACTGTGCGTTCCAACTCGCACCTGTTTAATGTCAACCGGAATCAGGACGAGCGGCTGGCTCAGATCTTCGTGATGCGGGGGAAGGAGCAGATCCCTGTTCCGGAGCTGGCGGCGGGGGACATCGGGGCGGTGCCGAAGCTGAGCGTGACAGGCCATGGGGACACCCTGTGCGATCGCAGCCATCCGGTCCGTATTGCCCCGCCGGTCTATCCCACGCCGTTGTATGCCGTGGCGATGGAGCCTAAAACCAAGGCGGACTCCGCCAAGCTGATCCCCACTCTCCAGCGCTTGTGCGAGGAGGATCCCACGCTGCATCTCCGCCAGGAGCCGTCCACCCATCAGACCATCCTGGAGGGGATGGGGGATACCCACATCGATGTGGCGGTCCGTCGGGCGGCCACCAAATTCGGGGTGGAGATCGTGACCAGCATTCCGAAGGTCCCCTATCGGGAGACGATCACGAAGGTGGCCCGGGCTCAGTATCGACACAAAAAGCAGACCGGCGGCGCAGGACAGTTCGGGGAGGTCCATCTCCGGATCGAGCCCCTCCCCCGGGATGGCGGCTTTGAATACGTGTGGGAGGTTTTCGGCGGGGCGATCTCCTCGAACTTCGCCCCCTCGATCGAGAAAGGGGTCCGGGGGGTGATGGAGCAGGGGTTGCTGGCCGGGTATCCCATCGTGGATGTGCGGGTGGCCGTTTACGATGGCAAGGAACACCCGGTGGATTCCAACGACATCTCCTTCCAGATCGCGGGGCGCGAGGCCTTCAAGCTGGCGTTCCAGCAAGCCGGCCCGGTGCTTCTGGAGCCGATCATGCAGTTCACCATTATCGTCCCCGAACAGTTCACCGGGGATGTGATCAGCGATCTCAACACCCGCCGGGCCCGGGTGCAGGGGATCGAACAACAGGGGGACAAAAGCGTGATCACGGCCCTTGCCCCGCTGGCGGAGATGCAGCGCTATGCCACTCAGTTGCGCTCCCTCACCCAGGGGCGCGGGGTGTTCCGCATGGTGTTCAGCCACTACGAAGAGGTTCCTCCGCACATCGCTCAGGCCATCATCGAGCAGGCCCGTCGGGAGCGCGAGGCGGCTAAGGAAAAGGCATGAGTGGGGCATCTGGGGGCGGGACCACCTTCGGCAGCTCTGCGCTCAGACGCCCTCATTCCCCCTCCTGATGGCCCTTTGAGACGCGGGGAGGAAGATCCTGGGTTGCTGTCCGCCCGGGGCCGGAACCAAGGGAGCACGGCGGGATGATGGGGGGAAGGGATCGGCCCTACTTCCTTTCCCTCTCTCTCCCCTTTTGGGGGAGAAGGGGGAAAGAACGCTTTATCTATGAATCGGAGATTGGGGGGACCGAAGCCAGTCTGGATGGCAATGACTCCTTTTTTCCCTCACTACGGCCCTCTGGACCATAGCGAGGGAGGAGAAAGAATCGTTTGGGGGCGGTGGGGGGGGGGGGGGGGCCCCCCCCCCCCCCCCCCCAACACCCACACAAAAAAAG
>NZ_JANWXB010000266.1 GCF_025055495.1 Thermoflexus sp.
GGGCGCTGAAGGCGCCCACCCCAGCCCGAAAAATCCTCTCGTTGAACAACAAAGGAGGAGCCACCGATGACGGCTTTTGCCTCAACGCTGGATCAGGCTTATCGGGTTGCTGTAGAGGCTGCACTGGAGGCGGGGCGGATCCTCCGCTGGCATTTCCAGCGCGGCCTGGAGATCCGGCATAAGGGAGAGATCGATCTGGTCACTGAGGCCGATGTGGCCGCCGAACGGGCGGCCCTCTCCCGGATCCAGGGCGTCTTCCCGGAGCATGCGGTGCTGGCGGAGGAGAGCGGGGAGATGGATCGCGCCTCGCCATGGCTCTGGGTGGTGGATCCCCTGGATGGCACCACGAATTTCGCCCATGGATTCCCCGTTTTCTCCGTCTCCATCGCGCTGCTTCACGAAGGGCAGCGGGTGCTGGGGGTGGTCTACGATGTGATGCGCGATGAACTGTTCACAGCGCGGCGTGGCGAGGGGGCCTTCCTGAACGGGCGGCCCATCCGGGTCACGCGAACCCCGCGACTGGAGGACGCTCTGCTGGTGACTGGATTCCCATATGATCGTCAGGAATCCCCTCTGGACAACACCCGCGAGTTCGTGGCGTTGCTGCGACGCTGCCACGGGGTGCTGCGCGTGGGGTCTGCAGCTCTGGATCTGGCGTCGGTCGCGGCGGGGCGTCTGGATGGATACTGGGAGTTCCGGCTAAGCCCATGGGATCTGGCGGCGGGGGCTTTGCTGGTCGAAGAGGCAGGCGGGCGTGTCACCACCCCGCAGGGAGATCCGTTGCCTCCGCTGGGAACGGATATCGTGGCCACGAACGGCCTGATCCACGCCGAGCTTCTGGAAGTTCTGATCGCATGTCGGGCAGGTCTCTCGAAGCGCTGAAGCCCTCGGGGCTTGCCCTTGAGCACAAGAGCCCATTGCCCCTTTCCCCAGATCCCTCCTCCCGAGGCCCCCTGGGCCCTGGGGAGAAAGAATCTTTACACGCAGCTGGGGGCTGGTCCGATGATTTTGGCATACATCCGACGGGCGCTTTTGCTTGACAAAATCCGTGTTTTGATTATGATAGTTCCCGGAACGAGCAACCGGAGCGTGAGGGGGATGTTCTGAAAGTTTGGCCGTCGGGTCAACGCAGGACTCGCCCGACGGCTTTTTTGTTTCCGATAGATAGGGCGTCCCCTGCGTTCGGCGGGATCGTTCCATCTAAAAAGAGGAGCGGAAGTCCGCCCCTTGCGGGCTTCAAAATCTTTTCTAAGGAGTTGCAGCAATGGCTGGTCAGCGTGTCAAGGGCACCGTCCGCTGGTTCAACCGGACGAAGGGGTATGGCTTCATCCGGCCGGACGAAGGGGACCGCGACGTTTTCGTCCACTACTCCGCCATCGTCGGTCAGGGGTTCCGCAACCTTGAGGAGGGCGAGCGGGTGGAGTTCACCATCCGCGAGACGCCCAAGGGCCTCCAGGCCGAGCAGGTCGTCCGCTTGTCCGAATGACCACGGTGTCCGCTCACCTGCATGGGGCAGAGGGAGCCTCCGCAAGGAGGCTCCCTCTGTTTTTCAGGAAATGGGTTCTTGCGGGTAAAGCCGCAGATCGCTCCCCGTCAGGATATAGCTGCCGTAGCCTGGAAGTAGAAGGCAGGATGGGGAAGTCGCTGCCCCATCGCTCCAGCTTTTCCGGTGGGAGGGGAGAGGCCGGGTAGCCTGTGGCGGGATGCGCTATACTGGGTAAAAGGTGCGATCGCACGACGGTTGATCCGACCCCACAAGGCTCATCCGGCAAAGGTGAACCGATGTCTGAGATAGACGCGCTGTTCCAGCCAACGATCCTTCCCAACGGCCATCTGGCGCTGGACGCGCGGGTGGAGGCATTGCTCTTCGTGGCGGAGGAGCCGCCCACGATTGCCCAGCTCGCCCGGGCGCTGGAGGCCCCAGCGGAGGCCGTGGAGGAGGCGCTGAGGGTTCTCCAGGAGCGCCTGGGGGGGCGGGGGCTCCGGCTACAGCGACACGGGGATCGGGTGCAGCTGGTGACGGCCCCCGAGGCCGCAGAGGACGTGCGGCGTTTTCTCGGCCTGCGAGAGGGCGGGCGCCTCTCGATGGCCGCCCTGGAGACCCTGGCGATCATTGCCTACCGGCAGCCCATCACCCGGGCGGAGATCGAGGCCATCCGGGGCGTGAATTGCGATGGGGTGCTGCGGACCCTGTTGGCAAGAGGGTTGATCGAAGAAGTGGGTCGGGCGGAAGGCCCTGGCCGCCCGATTTTGTATGGGACCTCGATGCTCTTCCTCCAGCACTTCGGGCTGCGCTCGCTGGCCGATCTGCCGCCTCTGGACGGGGTCAAGGCGGAAGAACCTACCTCGTGAACTCGGTCCTGGGATCACTATGCCCTCGTTAACGAACGGTTCGATCAATCCGATCAAAACCCTGAGCTCCACTCAAAATTCCCTGGCTCCCGTCTAAGACAAGGGCGCGGGTGAAGCGCACAGGCGATGGGATCGAATCCTCTTGCAGCTCTGGCCGACACCGCGTTTCCCACTTGGGAATACGCTTCAATAGGCCGTGGAGAGGAAGTTCTTTCCATCAATCTTCCCATAGCGCAGCAATTCTGCTACAATGGAATTACCTCTCAGCGTGTTGGGGTCAGAATGTCGATGCGTTGTTCCAGAGATCCCTGGAAAGCATCTTCCCCTCCGGCCTGGCGAGATTTCCTCTGGGCTGCGCCGTGGATGCGTCGTTGCCACTTCTGGACTATCTGGGCGACTGCAGATTGCTGACCCCGGTTTTCCTCCTGTTGCCCACTTCCCGCGCCGATGGGTCATCGGGTCGACAGATCAGGGTGGCATGACCACCCTGCAGCCCGGCCTCCTTCCAGAGGAGCTTCTCACGAAGCCTGCCCTGCAAGGTGAAAGCCCACCTGATCCTCTTAGGAGGATGCCATGCGGATACTCGCCCTTGGCGGAGCCGGCGCGGTGGCCCGCGAGGCCACCCGCGACCTCTGTCGCTTCGGGAATGTTTTCCGCGAGATCGTGATCGCCGACATCGATCCGGGGAAGGCGGAACACCTCGCCCGCGAGATCGGCGATCCGCGCCTCCGCGTGATCTCCCTGGACGTTCGGGATGAGGAGGGATTGATCCGTCAGATCCGCGGGTTCGATGTGGTGATGAACGGACTACCCTTCGCCTACGACGTGCTGGTCACCCGCGCCTGTGTGGAGGCGGGGGTCAGCGGGGTGGATCTGGCCTTCGATGAGGCGCAGTTCGAGCTGGACGAGGCGGCCCGCTTGAAGGGCATGGTGTTCATCCCCGGGGTGGGGGCCACTCCGGGGACCACCAATGTGATGGCGGCGTATGGGGCGCGGTTCCTGGACGAAGTGGAGGCGATCGAGATCGCCTTCGCCGCCTTTCGATGCCTGGCGCCCTCCCCGGGCCTGCTGCGCACCACTTTGTGGGAGTTCAACCCCGAGGAGCCGGAACGGGGGATGGTCTACTACGAAGACGGGGCCTGGCGGCCGGCGCCGCCCTTCTCGGGGGAGCGGCGCGTCCGCTTCCACGACCAAATCGGGGAGCAGACGGTTTACTATGTGCCGCACGATGAGGCGCGGACGATGCCCCGCTCGTTCCCGGGGATCCGCCGGGTGGCCGTGCGGGGGTGCTTCCCGCCTCACGTGATGCGAGCGATGCACGCCTTGTATGAGATGGGCGCCCTCTCCTCTACGCCGGTTCCCCTCGACGGTCAGACCTACCCGGCCATCGACCTGGTGGCCCGTCTGCTATCGGCGTTGCCGGCCTCTCGGGAGAACCCGGTATGGGCTTACGGGCTGGTGGTAGAGGTCCACGGCCGCAAGGATGGGCATCCGCGCACCGTGACGTTGCGCAACCGCCATCCCCCACAGGAAACGTGGGGCGGGGAAGCCGCCTACTATCGTAACATCGGTGTTCCCCTGAGCATTGCGGCTCAGATGATCGCCCAGGGCGAGATCGCCGTCCGTGGCGTGGTTCCGCCGGAACGGGCGATCCCCCCGGAGCGGTTCTTTGAGGAGCTGGCCCGGCGGGGGATCGAGATCCTGGTGGAATGAAGGCCGCGCCTTGGGTCGGGAGGGGCCGCCCACGAATGGGGTTACGAATACACGAACGCCCGAATCATTCGTGTATTCGTGCCCCATTCGTGGACCCCCCGGCCTCTCGAATGGCTGGGCAGTCCTTTATGATCTTATGAAATCTGGAGGTCGGTATGCAT
>NZ_JANWXB010000326.1 GCF_025055495.1 Thermoflexus sp.
AACCTCCTTTTGGGAGGGTTCAATCTCCTGCCGATCTTCCCCATGGATGGCGGCCGGATCCTGCGGAGCTTGCTGGCGATGGGGCTGGGCGAGGGCCGGGGAACCCAGCTGGCGCTGCTGGGGATCGCGGTGGCAGGCGCCGGGGCGCTCGGGGGATGGCAGGAGGCCCTTCGCCAGGGGCTCTGGTGGGGGCTTCTGTTCGGCCTGGTGCTGCTGCATGAGCTCGGCCATCTGCTGGCCGCCCGCTTGCTCCGGACGCCGGTGACCTCCGTGGTTCTCTGGCCGCTGGGCGGGTTCACCGCGGTGCGCCTGCCGCCCGGTCGCTTTGGCGCGGAGTTCGTTATCGCCCTCGCCGGCCCAGCGGTGAACCTCCTCATCGCGTTGAGCCTGAGCGCCCTGGGGCTGGGCGGAATCCCCCGGGAAGCGGAGGGAGGACGCTGGGGATTCTGGTCCACTCTGTGGCTTTTAAACCTCCTTTTGGGAGGGTTCAATCTCCTGCCGATCTTCCCCATGGATGGCGGCCGGATCCTGCGGAGCTTGCTGGCGATGGGGCTGGGCGAGGGCCGGGGAACCCAGCTGGCGCTGCGAATGGGACAGGCGGGGGCGATCGGCATCAGCGGCCTGGCGATCTGGCAGTTTATGAACCGTGATCCGGGCGGGCTGGTGACGATGACGGTGGCGATGTGGTTGTTCAGCCAGGCCTTACAGGAGGCTCGACAGTTCAGCCGCCAGGAGCGCCTGCGGCGGATCCCAGTGGCTCCCTATCCGCAACCACTGCGGATCGCGGTGAACGACCGGGTCGCGCTTCCAGCTGCTCGCCGGCTGCTGGCCCACAGCGGGCAACCCCTCCTTCCGGTGGAGACCGCTGGCCAATGGACGGAGGGTCTCTTCCTGGATCCAGGAGGATTCCGACGGAGGACGCTTCGGATGGTGGATGGGGAAGCTTCCATCGCCTCCGCCTGGTCCTGTTTCGCCCAGGGAGAGGAGCCCGGTCTCCTGGTGGTCCGCAACGGCCGACTCATGGGCTGGCTCGCCTGGGAACAGATCGAAGCTCTCCTTCGGAAGGACATGTGAAGCGGACGAGGCGGCCAAAGACGCCTCTGCCCGGCTCTTCTCCTGCCCTCTGCAGGGTAAGGGAACGCGCCGCGCGATGAAACCGGTCATCCGGTGGGTTTACCAAGCGAAATATCGCCTCCTGGGCCGGCGGATGGGGCAGCCGGAGGCGCCGCCGACCCTAGAACGGGGACTGGTGTTGATCCAGATCGATGGCCTCTCTTTCGATCATCTTCAGCGGGCCCTGCAGGAAGGACGGATGCCGTATCTATCCCGACAGATCCGGAAGGGCCGTTTTCAGGTCTCGCCGTGGTTCGCCGGGTTCCCCACCACAACCCCTGTGGTGACCGCCGCCCTGCTCTATGGCCAGCTCGATGCGATCCCGGGGTTCCGATGGTATGAGAAGGCCCAGCGGGAGCTCATCGTGATGAAACGGCCGGATCACGCGCGGCGGATCGCCGCGCGTTGGAAGAACGCCGGGGGGCTGCTTCGGGGCGGGGCCTGCTACGCCAGCCTGTTCGATGGGGGAGCAACGCGGACGATCTTTACTCTGAGCACGATGGGCCTGCCGGGTCTGCTGGGAGGAGTTCGGGGCGCCGGTCTTTTCCTGATTATGCTGCTGAGCCCGGGGCGGATCTGGCGAATCATCCGAACGGTGGTCCGGGATATCATAGACGAGCTGTGGTATGGTGTTCGTTCCTGGGAAGCCTGGGGGCGCTTCCTACGAGATCCTACTGGGCTCTTCCGCACCGGGTTTCTGGCCCTGGGCAACGCGCTGCTCCATGAGCTGCTGACATTCGGCATCAGCATGGATCTGCATCGGGGGATCTCCCCGCTGTATGCGATCTATGTCCTGTATGACGAGGCCGCGCATCGGTATGGGCCGGATCACCCCGTGGCGCTCCGAGCGCTCCGCCGAATCGATGCCTATCTGCGGGAGATCGATCGGATGGCCAGCTTCGCCCAGCGCCCATATGATCTTTACATCTTCTCGGATCACGGGATGACTCCCGCCGAATCCTTCGCCCGCCGTTTCGGCCGCCGTCTGGGGGATCTCCTTCGGGATCACATCATGCAACCGGTGACGATGGATGAGACGGTGGAGCCGGAGGATCGCCGCTGGCGGTCGTGGCGGTATCTGATGGCCGAGATGCGCGGCCTGGAGCGGACGCTTTCCCCTCGCGGTGCCCGCATGGTGCGGGCCGCCCGCGCCTATGTGCAGCGCCAGGCCTCCACCTCTCGGGAAGCCCCCGGAGGAACGGCCCACCCCCCAGCCGATATCGTGGTTCGGGCCTCGGGCCCCCTGGCCCATGTCTATATCACCATCGCCCCTGAGACCCTCTCGCTGAGCGAGATCGCCATCCGGTGGCCGCATCTGCTGGACGCCCTGATCGAACACCCTGGGATCGGTCTGGTCATCGGACGGGAAGGCGAGAATGTGTTCCTGATGGGCCGACATGGGGCCCGGATCGTCCGCCCAGATGGCCGATCTCAGATCCACGGCCAGGATCCCCTGGTGGATCCGGAACGCATGGCGATGGAAGGACGCTGGCTGGATCCGGAGCGGGCGGCCCAGGAGTTGGCCCGCCTGGCCCGATTGCCGGAGAGCGGCGATCTCATCCTGTTAGGAGCCTGGGACGGCCGAACTGTCGTAACCTTTGAGGATCAGCGGGGAACCCACGGCGGCCTCGGCGGCGCGCAGGAAGTCGCTTTTCTGATCTCTCCTTCGGACCGTTCCCTGCAGCCTCAGGCCTGGCGCGACGCGCGGGATTTCCACGCCTTCTTGAGTCAGATTTACCAGAAAGCGTCCATGCGACATCCCCTCGCCCCTTGATCCCGGGAGGCCTACGGGGCAGCACGCTCTTACCATCGTATTCCCATCACGCTATATGCAACTTCATGCGACAAGTCCGATCTGAGCGCCCACGGTGAGGTGAGGGAAGCAGGCCAGGCCTCTCCCCAGGGCTCCCGGGGCCCTGGGGAGAGGGAGAAAAAATCCTTTTGGGCTGGGGCGCCCCGTCGGTGCCCCGGCCCCTCAGGAGAGCTCGGAATCGGTCCCCCCAATCTCCCTTTCGTAGCTGGACAAAGCATGAGACCCCTGGGGAGGGCCACCGAAGACGCGGCTCTCAGCCGCTCGAACTTCGTTGCCCGTGAAGCCCATTCCGGAGGAAGCCCAGATATGCGGAGATCGATCCTTGCCTTGCTGGCTATAGTCCTGACCAGCTGTCAATCCCTTTCCCAGCCCACCGCTGCTCCTTCAGCGCGAATGCCCTCTCCTCCTGTCTCAGCCCCAGCGCTGGCAGCGCGGGTGAACGGCACCCCCATCCTTCTGTCGGAGTTCGAGAAACGGGTCGCCGCCTATGAGCAGGAGTGGATCCGGAACGGCCTGGACCCTGCCTCGGAGGAGGGGCGACGCCGTCTGGCGGAGCTGCCCCGTCAGATCCTGGAAGGCATGATCGAGGAGATCCTGATCGAACAGCATGCGGCATCCATGGGGCTCACCGTGTCGCCGGAGGAGGTGGAGACGGCGCTGGCTCAGTTCGTGAGCGAAAGTGGGGGGCCGGAAGCGTTCCGCCAACGGCTCGTCGCGCTGGGGATGACCGAGGAGGAGTTCCGACGCAACCAGCGCTCCGCAATGCTGGCTCAGAAAGTCTTCGAACGCCTGACCGCTGATATCCCATCAGCCACCGAGCAGGTCCACGCCCGGCACATCCAGGTATCCAGCGAGGAGAAAGCCCGCCACCTGCTCGCTCGCCTGCAGCACGGGGAGGATTTCATCGAGCTGGCCCGTCAGCACTCTGAGAACGAAGCGACTCGGGAGCTGGGAGGCGACCTGGGATGGTTCGCCCGGGGGACGCTGTCGATCCCGGAGCTGGAGGAGGCGGCCTTCGCCACGCCGCCGGGGCAGATCGCCCTTGTGGCCACTCCCCAGGGATATCATCTGCTTCTGGTAGTGGAAAAGGATCCAGCGCGCCCGCTCTCGGAAGATCAGAGGGATCGGCTTCGCCAGCATCGGATCCAGGAGCAACTGAGGGCATGGCGGGCCGAAGCCCGTGTGGAGATCTTCATTCCGCTTTCCCCATAGAGGAACTATGCTCCTGGATCTCCTTCACCAAGCGAGGGAACCCCTGATAAACAAGGTGAGGATCGTAGGAAGAGATCGATTGCCGCTGCAGGCGGCGCCAAATTCTCGGCAGGCGTTTCCGACCATGTGGCACCTTGTCCATTTTTCACTCGGGGGTTTTCGGGGGCGGTG
>NZ_JANWXB010000069.1 GCF_025055495.1 Thermoflexus sp.
CAGGAAGAGCATATCCCCGCGCCCTAACAGGGTCTCCGCCCCGGGCATATCCAGGATCACCCGGGAGTCCACCGAGGAGGCCACCGCGAAGGCGATGCGGGCCGGGAAGTTGGCCTTGATCAGCCCCGTCACCACGTCCACGCTGGGGCGCTGGGTGGCGATCACCAGATGAATGCCCGTCGCCCGCGCCATCTGCGCCAGCCGGGTAATGGTCCGCTCGACATCAACGGGCGCAGCCATCATCAGGTCTGCCAGTTCATCGATGAACAGCACGATGTAAGGCAGCCGTGCTTCCCCAGCCTCCTCCGCCCGGGCGTTGAAATCCGCGAGATTCCGTGCCCCAACGGCCGCGAACTGCCGGTAGCGCTCTTCCATCTGGCGGGTGAGCCAGCGCAGAACTCCCACGGTGCGCTCGATCTCGAATTCCACCTTCCCGTAAAGGTGCGGCAGCCCGTTCCACCGCACCAGCTCCACCATCTTGGGATCGATCAGGACCAGGCGGAGCTCCTCCGGGGTGTTGTTATAGACCAGGCATGTGAGCAGCGCATTGATACATACCGACTTCCCCGAGCCCGTGGTCCCAGCGATCAGCAGATGAGGCATCGTCGCCAGATCGGCCACGACCGGCCGGCCGGCCACATCCCGGCCCAGGGCGATGGCCAGGGGCGACCCGACCTTCCGGAACTCAGGGGAGGCCAGCAACCCCCGCAAGCGGACCAAGCTGATCTGCCGGTTGGGGACCTCGATGCCGATGAGGCCGCGGCCGGGGACCGGGGCTTCGATCCGGAGCGAGGGGGCCGCCAGGGCCAGCGCGAGATCGTTGGCCAGGGCGGCGATCTGAGCCACCCGAACCTTCTGACGGCGCACCTCTCCTTCCGGCCCTGGACGCTCAATGTAACCCGGTAGCAAGCCGAACTGGGTGACCGTCGGGCCCTGAGTGGCTTCCACCACGCGGGCCTCCAGCCCGAACTGCCGGAGGGTATCCTCGATGATCGCTGCTTTCTGGCGGATCTCCTCGGGGGAGACCGGGGCCGGTTCGTCCTCCTCCAGGAGATCCAGCGGAGGCAGGCGGCGATCCCGCTTCACCCGAGCCGGGCGCTGGGGCAGCGCCGTCACGATCTTCAGATCCGAAGGGGCCGGTCGCGGGGACGGCCGGACAGGCTTCGGAGGTGGCGGTGGGTTCGCCGGCGCAGTCGGCGCAGGGGCCGGTGCGCTCGCTTTCGGGGCGATGGATGGGGGAGTCCATCGGGCGAGCGCGAACCATCCGCTGATCCCGGTCGCCAGAACCAGGAGGGCCGCTCCTACGCCGGGCCCCAGCGGAGCGGATGCGGCCGTCCAGATCAGCCAGCCCAGCGTTCCACCCCCTTTCCCCCGCTCAATGATTTCCCAGGGGGCTTCATAGGTCAGCAGGGCCAGCCCATGGGCCAGGCCGAAAAGCCCCAGTATGGCCCCCTCCACCGCCAGGATCCGCCAGCCATTCGGTGCCGGTGCCCGGCCCATGGTCCGCAATAACATCCATATCCCGAGCCCTGCCCAGCCCGCGGCGACCGGTAGGCTTCCCCATCCAAAGAGACTTCGCAACAACCCGGCCCATGCATCGCTCCACCGCCCCGGGCTGAGGCCCAGCACGGTCAGACCGGAAAACAGCCCCAGACCGATCAGCCCCAGCGCGACGGCCTGACGCTCCCGTCGCCCGAAAGCCGGCGTGCCATACCACCGAGGTGGACCCAGCCGTCGGATCCACTCGGGGAGGCCGGAAGGAGCCGGAGACCCGCTGGCCCTAGCGCGGGCCGGCTCGCTGCGAGCCGGGCGGGCATGGACCGTTCGAACGCGTCGCTTCATCTTCGCTGAGTTTGTCGTCTGAACAAGGAGAAGGACAGATCGTTACAAGCGGGCGAGGCCGCCCAAGGCGGCCGCGCCCCCCCCCAACCCCCAGTGAATAGGAGGCGCGATGCGTCAAAATCAGTGGTAACCGGCCACCACCCAAAACCGGAACCCC
>NZ_JANWXB010000336.1 GCF_025055495.1 Thermoflexus sp.
TGGGGGGGTGCATCCCCGGGGCGGGTGGGGGCTCCCGTTTTGTGGCTTTGGGGGGGGGGCGAGGCCGCGGATGGCGGCCTCGCCCCATCCAAAACCAAAATGTCAAGGGTTAGCCCCGGCGGTGCGTCCAGAACAGCAAAACGGTGTGTCCCAGCGCCACCACCAGCCAGGCGGCGGGTGCCCATCCGGCGGCCACCCCAAAGGCCAGCAGCCCATCCAAGCTCAGCATCCCCAGCCGGACCGCTCGGGCCTCCGGGGGCGCGAGCCGCAGGAACAGCGCGAACAGCCCCCCCAGGAGCATCGGGATCTGCCACAGCGTCAGCCCGCTCCACACACCGAAGGTGACCGCAAGCGCTTTCCCGCCCCGAAAGCCCAGCCACGGCGAGAACGCGTGGCCCACCGGAGCAGCGATCGCCAGCGGGATCAATTGCCAGTCCGACAATCCCCCTATGTGCCGTGCCAGCCAAATCGGAATGGCCCCCTTGAAAAACTCCAACAACAACGCCAGCACAAACCAGCCCCGTCCACCCGCCCGCCGCACGTTCATCGCCCCCGGGTTCCCATCCCCGTAGCGCCGGATGTCCACCTTCATCCCCCATCGCCCGATCCACCAGGCCAGCGGAAGCGATCCGGAAAGAAACGCAACCGCCGACCACAACGCCTCCATCATCCGCAACCCTCCATCCGGAGTCATCACACCCGAAGAATCCCCTACACCACCAGGCGGCGAGGGAACTGGGAGCCTGAAGCCAGGGAGTCAGAGCTCCTCCGGGCGAGGGCGTAGCTCTCCCAGCTCAAGAAAGCCGCTCTTTTTTCCGGGCCCCGGGGTCTGCGCTCGAGAGGCGAACCATTTCCTGAATACGTCGCAGACGCGCTCGTGATTCTGGAAGGACCATCAGGAGGCTCCCATTTGCGATCAGCAGGCTGGTCAGGAAGAAAAAGACCCCCTCCTCCACCGGCAAGCCCAGCATCTTCCATCCCGTGCTCCAATCCCCGGAGATCCGCCAGATCCCTTCCCGGATGGCCAGCGCGTCGGCCGCAGACAGAAAGAGGGCGGGCGGGATCCAGATCCGCAACAGATCCCCCCTTCGACTCCACAGGAGATCGCCACCGAAGAGCAATTGAAGGATCAGAGGCGGAAGGCCCCAGACCAGAATCAGGCCCATATACACCCATGGGCTTCCCCATACCCGCCAGATCATCAGGTTCGCGATCCAAAGCCCCAGGCCGGCGATCCCCAGCGTCCATCGCCATCGGCCGCTCCTCGCTGATGAGAGTGTCCACTTCCCCTCTGGAACCTTCCACAGAAGCGCTCCCCACATGCCGACCAGAAGCGGTTGAAGGACGAAGAAAGCATATTCTTCGATCGGCACCCATCCGATCACCCATCCGATCACCCGGGCCGGATCATAGGTCCATACCCCACGGGCCACGAGGAAATTATCCCAGGGCGTGGTGTAAGCCAGAGCGATGGCGGCGTGGAACACGACGGCGCGCCGCCACACCCGGAAGAAGGCATCGAATTGCTGATCCCGGCGGCGATACTCCAGCACGGCCGTTAGCAGCAGGATCGGGCCCACCAAGAACAGCGCCAGGAACCCCACATAAGTCATCCGGCCGCTCCCATCGAAGATCCTCCGAACATGCTTCTTGCCTCGGACAGCGTTTTACCGGGTATGGACCAGCTACGCTATCGAAACGACCTCTCCCCGAGACTCAACGATGGGGGTTCGCGAACATGCAGGGCCACTGAAGTCGGCTCCGCACGCTCACGAGAAATCGTGCTTTGTCTGGCTATCGACTGGGGATTTGAGGAACCGAAGCGCATCCGGGAGCCCGCGGCCCCTTCCTCCTTTCTCCCCTCTTCCCACGGCCCTCTGGGCTGTGGGAAGAGGGGAGAAAACATCTTTCGGGGGCAGTGCGGTGGGCCAAAGGCCCCCCACACCGCCCCCGAAAACCCCCGATATCTGGGGGCTTCATCGGACCCGACGTTCTTTCCACGGAATTCCTGCGCCGATCCATCGCCACAGCAGGCCCCGCAGGCCGGCGGCGGCCACGAAGGCCGCCCCTAAAGGGGCGATCAGGGCGGCCTCGGGGCGGCCCATCCGGGAGCTCCAAGGAAGCATCGCCAGCCCGCTCGCCATCCACTCGATCCACGCCGCCCACCACGGGCCCCGATGCCATCCCCCCAGGCCCCGGAGCGGAAGGGCCAGCGACGCGATCAGGAACATGGCGATCCATGGCCGCAGGCCCGGCCAGCCCAGAGTCCCCGCGCTGAGCCGGGACATCCCATCCCACATCGATCGGATCCCGGCATACATCCGCACCCGGAAAGCATCCCGGCCGTCCAGCAGGGGGATCTGATAGCCGGAGGATCGTAAACGCATCCCGATCGCGAGATCTTCCAGCATCTGATCTCGCACCGCCGCAAACCCACCGATCCGTTCGTAAGCCTCCCTTCGAACCAACAGATACTGGCCGTTCACCAACCCCTCGGTGGAACGCATCCCGGCGAAGAGACCAGCGAAGGCCACCGCGAGGGCCGCTGCCTCCATAACGCTTCGAGGCTCAAAGGCCGGGAACAGCGTAAGTCCATCTGCCCCACTGGCCAGCGCCCATGCGACGGCGCTGGCGGCGCTGTCCGGCGCGTGCCAGGTGTCCGCATCGGTGAACAGCAACCATTCGCCGCGCGCCGCCCGAGCCCCCTGATGGGCGGCGTAAGGTTTGCCCAGCCAGCCCGGGGGCAGCGTATCCAGCCGCAACACCGGGATCTCCCAGGCGGCCGCCACCCGCGCCGTGTCGTCCTGCGACTGATCATCCACCACCCAGATCTCCAGCGGTCCCGGATAGCGCAACTGGCGCAGGGAGGGGAGCAGATGCTGAAGATTCTCCGCCTCGTTGCGGGCGGGAACGATGATCGAAAGGGAAGGCAACGGCCTGGAGACGGGCCGGACCGGGAGAACCGGCAGACGCCGGGCACGATGAACACCATAGAGGGCCAACCCGATCCGCAGGCTGGATTCTGCCAGCATCCAGAACATCTTAAGGATTCCTCCGCCGGAGCTCATGGCCGGTCCAAGGGACATAGAACCTTGCGGGCGCGATCCGTCGAACTCGCACCCATGCTCCGGGCCATGGATCAAGGGTCGCTCGAAGGCGCGGGCGGGGAGCCGGAGGGACCGGCTCGAAAGCGACCCGCTGGAGCATGCGAGCGAGGGCCATGAACCCTTCCAGCTTGGCCAGCGGTGCCCCGATGCAAAAACGGGGACCCGCTCCGAAGGGTAGATATCGAAGGGACGTTCCCTCCCACTCCGATGACGATGAAAGGAAGCGCTCCGGCTGAAACCGATCCGGGTCCTTCCACAGCTTAGGATGTCGATGGATGGTGTAGATCGCCACCAGCACCCGCGTCCCGGCGGGAATAGAGACCCCGTCCAGCGTCACTGGGGCCAGGGCCCGACGGTTCAGAACGGGGATGGGAGGGAACAGCCGCATGGATTCCGTGCCGACCGCCCGCAGGAAGGCCAGGGAGCGGATCGATTCCGGATCCGGTGCGCGATCTCCCAGATGCTCCTGCACCTCCGCCCGCGCTCGATCCTGAACGTCAGGATGCCTGGCCAGCAACGCGATCGTCCACGCCAGCCACATCGCAACCGTGTCGTGGCCAGCGATCAGGAGGGTGATCATCTGGTCCCGGATGTCTTCCTCGCTCATATCCGGCATGCGAGCCCAGGCGGAGAGCAGGTCGTCCGAATGGGGATCCTCGCGACGCTGGCGGATCAGCGCCCGCACCTGGGCATCCAGCCGCTCGAGGGAACGACGGTATCCGGGCCGCGGGAGGCGAGGAAAGAGCAGCCAGAGCCCGGGGGCGATATAGGCGCGGGCGGCCTCCAGTGGCTCCGCCATCGATTCCGCGACGCGCGGCGGCAGGCCGAAGATCACCTCCAGCAGGATCTCTAACGCCATCCGCCGCATCGCCATCGCCATCTCCACCACGTCGCCGTCCGGCCATGCGTCGATCCAGCGGTCGATATGCGCTTGCATGCGCGCCGCCCGGGCCTCCAGATAGGCCGGGCGGAAGAAGGGCTCGGCGAACCGGCGCGCCCGGTCGTGGTCTTCCCCATCCACCACCAGCATCCCGCCCCTCATCAGGCGGGCCACCGGGTCAGCGGCCAGACGGGAGGAGAAGAGATGGCGATGGGTCACCAGGACCGCGCGGGCGGCCTCCGGGCCAGCCACCACGGCAACGCGCATCCATAGAAACGATAAAAAGAACACATCCCCGGCATCCTCCCGAAGAGGGCTTAGCGCCTCCAGGAGAAACCGGTCCCGGATCAGCGTCCGGAGCGCCCGCCACTGCGCGCGAGCCCCGGGATATCCACATGGGGGTTTCCCGGCCATCTGCAGAGCTCCCGTCTGCTGGATCGGCAAGGAGATGGCGCTTCCTTAGGGCAGATCGCATTCCATGTTCGCCCGCCATCGTTGAACGAGCGGCGTAACTTCATCGTTCGCCGTGCGTCAGGGATTATCCCTCACGCCGGCGCCTCGCGCATCAGCGGAGCCGGATAATCCACGCCGATGCGGCATCCAACCGATCGCTGAACCTCCGGGGGCATGGTCCATGGAGCGTGCACGTAAGGGATCGGCACGCGCTCCAATTCCGGCACCCATCGCCGGATGTATCGGCCCTCCGGGTCCCATGTCCGGGCCTGCGTCGTAGGGTTGAAGACCCGGAAGCCGGAGGCATAATCGGCGCCGACACCCGCCACCCACTGCCAGTTCCCCAAGTTCACCGCTGGATCCCCGTCCAGGAGCTCCTCGAGAAACACCCTTGCGCCCACGCGCCAGTCTACGCCCAGGATGCGGGTCAGAAACGAGGCGACCACCAGCCGCGCGCGGTTCGGCATCCACCCCGTGGCTCGAAGCTGTCGCATCGCGGCGTCCACCAGGGGGTATCCGGTTCGCCCCTCCGCCCATGCCGGAAGGGCCTGAGGGTCCTCCCGCCATCGGTCATGCTCCGGTCGGAGCGGGCGATCGACCAGCTCCGGAAGATGGAATAACAACGTGATGAAGAACTCGCGCCAGATCAGCTCATCCAGCCATGCGGAAGCGCTCCGTCGAGCCTCTTCATCCGGCGCCCGTTCCATCGCCTGCACGGCGGCGATGGCCGCGCGGCGGGGCGAAAGCATGCCAAAGCGCAGGTAAGGCGACAGGCGAGCGCTCCCTTCGCGATCCAGCCGATGCCGATCGCGGGCGTAGCGATAGATCGGTGCCTCCGCCCCCTCCGTGAACGCGCGCAGGCGCCGGAGGGCCTCCTCCTCCGATGGGGGGAAATCCTCGAAACCCTCTCCGCGCTTCAGCGGTAAGGGAAGAGAGGGGATCCCCGGAGGGGTTGGGATCCGAACCGGAGGCGGCCGCAGGGATCCCGCGTCAAGGGGCGTGGTGTCCCGCCAGGCTTTACGGAAGGCGCTGAACACCCGATAGGGAGTCCCGTCGGATTTCGTGAGGGAGGCCGGATGGCGGACCGTTGGGAACCCCATGCGATGAAAGGGAAGCTGCCGAGCGATGACCTCATCCCGCTGGCGGGCGTAAGGGGTGAAATCCTCCTCCGCGAAAATGAAGGCGGCCCCCGTTTCCGTCATCAGGGCACCGAGGGCCTCGAGCGGAGGCCCCTCGCGGACCACCAGATAGCTTCCACGCTCCCGAAGGGCACGATCCAGATCCCGGAGGGCGGCCATCAGGAAAGCCCAGCGGCGCGGGGAAGAACGCCGGAGAACGGGATCGATGATAAACGCCGGGATCACCCCATCTGCCCCACGGAGGGCAGCCGCCAGGGCGGTCTGATCGTGAAGGCGCAGATCCCGGCGGATCCACCATATGGCGATCACCATCGTTGCTCCTCCGGCCGCGACGGCATCGGCACGTCCGCCGGGAAGAGTATGTGCAGGATCATCAACACCTGGTATGCGATTTCTCCCTCAAACGTATAGAAGCCCTCATAGTAGCGTCCCGATCCATCCAGGGCTGGGATTTCCCGCGCTAGGAGGGTCATCGCCAGGCCCGGGCCGTAGGCGATCACGAACCAGTATTCAACCAGGGAGGTGCCACTCGTGTTGATCCAGCGGATCGAAGCTGGAAGCATCAGCCCGGAAATATCGGAGATATCTGGGGCCCCATAAATCCAGCCCCGGGAGATCCCGCTCGAAAGCGCGCGATATCGGTCCAGCTGGGGAAGGAATCGGGACAGGACCTGAAACGAGACGTGAAGGTCGGCCGTGCCGCGGCTCTGGGCAGCAGCGTCCTCAATGATCCGGCTCACGGCCGTCATGGCCGGGACGGAAAAGATATAGCGAAACGAGATTTGACGCCACGTCTCCGGGCGGATCCGCTCCAGCAGTGCTTCCCCCTGAGGGGGATAAGAGCGCATCACCTCTCGATAGAAGTCTTCCAGAATCCGAAAGGCGGCCAATGCGACCTCCCTCTGGCATGATGGATAGCCCTTCGTCCCGCATAAGTGGATCGTGCCCTATAGATCGCCGATCCTCCCGTAGCCCTGCGGGCCGGATATCCACGATGAGGAGAGAAACCCAGAGCGCTGTTTTCAGATGCTACACGCCGAGCGCTCCACGAGGTGGAAGGCATCCCTGCTCATCCCGGGGGAGCACTCGCCCCGAGGCCCGGGCTCCTGCGGAAAGCTCCCTTCCATCGAAGAGGCCGTCCCTTCCCTGAATCCTCGGGAGAGATCAGGGCGCGGGGGAAAGGTTCGAAGAGCGCCTGTTGAAGCAGGTAGGGCACCTCGAAGCGGATCGCCCAGGATTGCAGCAGGCGCAGGGGTGCATCCCAGTGGGCTCGCCCCTCCCGGTAATCCGCCAGCAGCTCCAGGAAATAGGCCCTCTCCGGACGGGTGAGGTGGGCTGAAACGTATCCGAACCCGTGCATCAACGCGTTGGCCATTGACGGCCGTCGGGGAGGGAAAAGCAGCGCCGCCCGGAACCCGGCCAGGTATCGACGCGAGATCTCCTGCATGGGAAGACGATCCGGATTGGCCAGGGTGCGACCCAGCTCCCGCAGCGCTTCCTGGTTATACGCCATCAGCAAGAACTTATAACGAGCGTGGAAAGCCATCAGGGCATGAGGGGATCCCTCCTCGATGGCCTGGCGCAGCCGGGCCAGGGCGAAGACCGCCGTCAGGAAGTGCTCGCGGATCTCCCGGTTGGTTAGGCGGCCCTCGTCCTCCACCGGGATATCCGGGAAGAACCGACGGACGGCCTCGGCGAAAAGCCCCGGGCGTTGCCCGGAGGAGGGCGCCGATCCATGGCCGGGATACACCCGGGCATCCCAGGGGGCACATGAAGGGGAACGGCTCTTCAGGATCGCCCCGTCCACCTCGCCGAGCCGGCTCAGAAAGAGGGCGCTGAACCGACGCATGCGCTCTGTCAGGTCCTGACCGGTATCGGGTTGGATCAGGCGAAGGCCCTCCCCAGTTTCCACCAAACGGATGGGAGGACGCGGAACACCCAGCCCGATAGTCACCTCAGGGCAGACAGGGATGAACTCCACGTAAGGCTTCAGGGACTCCACGAGGGAGTTCGGGATCCGCCCTCCGTCATAGCGGACGTCGGCGAAGCCCAGGCACTCACTGATCAGCAGACGGGGCCGGGGCCACTCCGAGCGCGCAGCCGGCTCCGAACACTGTTCCGTCGATCCACGGCCGTTCATTCTATCCCTCCTGGTGGACTGTCCCAATCGAAAACGACTCCTCGAAAATCCGAAGGGCGCCGCCCCAATAAATCGTGGCGCCTTTCCCCCTTCACAGCGAATATCGCGCGCTATTTAGCGCGGCGCGCGTAAAACCCGGTTCGAACCCGCCACCAGATTCGGGGCAGGCGAATCAGCATGGTGACACGGCTCAGATGAGCCCTCCGCCGGAACACGTCGAAATCGTGCCGCTCGATGTCCTCCAGAATGCCCCGATAGAGCTCGGCGGCGGCCGCGATCGCCAGACGTCCATCCGGATTCAGACCCATCACACCCGGAAGCGCCTCCTCGTAAAGATGACGAACCCGAGCGATCTGGAAGGCCATAAAATTCCGCCAGCGCCCATCGACGCGCCCGACCTCGATATCCTCCTCGCTGAGACCGAAGGCCTGTAGCTCCTCCAGCGGCAGATACAGACGTCCCCGTTGCCAATCCTCCCCCACATCTCGCAGGACGTTGGTCAGCTGCAGAGCGACCCCCAGGCGGACGGCGTAGGGAACGATCATTGGATCGGAAAAGCCGATGATATGCATGCTCATCAGCCCAACTGTAGAGGCCACCCCGTAACAGTATCCAGCTAACTCCTCGAAGGTCTCGTAGCGAGCGCGCTGCAGATCCTGAGAGAGCGTGTCCAAGAGCTGCTCGGCATAGCGCTTCGGGATCCGGTAGCGGATCCGAACATCCGTCCATGCCAGCGCGATCGGCTCGTCCTCCGGCGGGGGCTCCTCGAGGGCGATGCGACGCCAGCGGGCAAGCTCCGCCGACGGATCGCCCTGAGGGTCATCTACGATATCGTCGGCGACACGGCAGAAAGCGTATAGCGCGCGCGTCGCCTGCCGCTTGGGAGCAGGCAGCAGCGCCGAAGCCCAGTAGAACGTGCGGCTGTGCTGACGGATGATCCGTTCGCACGCCTTATAGGCCCAGCGCAACCGATGGCCATCAGCGATGCGCTCCAGATGGGAAACCGATTGGCTCATCGCCGCCCATGCTCGCTCCACCAGCGGGCGTTCCCACTCCGCCAGTGCCAGCCCCACCATGTCCTCCCGAAATCCAGAGCCATGCCTCCCTCGCCCCGGGAGGCCGGGGAAGAAAAGCGCTCGTGATCCGTCCACTCTCCCGAAGGCCCCAATCCTAATTGAGCCTCCGCAAAGGCCCCTCCTCCCGTAAGGCCCTGGGTGGAATAAGGTCCGGGGACACTATACCACATCCGCCCCTGATTGTCAATATTATGTCCATAAAATATTGACAAAATATGGTCATCCGGATAGGATAGGGAGGGGTGCAGGAGTGGGCGCATCTCCGGCTGCGGCCGGAGATGCGCCCGATGTCGAGGAACTGGCACCACGAGAGCGCCTGGGTCTTCCCTATCCTGTCTGTGGAGCGTGGCAGATGAACACCCATCGAGCACGAGTGCTGATCATCGGGGCGGGGATCGGCGGGTTGGCGGCGGCGGCGCGGCTGGCCCGGATGGGATTCGCCGTCCAGGTGCTGGAAAAGAATCCGGAGCCCGGCGGACGTTGCGGCCGGCTCATCCGCGAAGGCCACCGCTTCGATACAGGGCCCACGCTTCTTCTCATGCCCGAGGTCTTTACGCAGACGTATGCCGATCTCGGCGAGCGGATCGAAGATCATCTGGATCTGATCCGCGCCGAGCCGCTTTATCAGATTTTCTTCCCGGATGGCTCCCGGCTGACGATGACCGGCGATCTGGTGGCCCTTCGGGAGCAGCTGGACGCGTTGGCCTCGGGCAGCTTCGAGGGATTTGTGCGCTATCTGGCGGACGGCCATCGCTTCTATCGGATCGCTATGGAGCGCTTCATCGGGCGCAACTTCCCCTCCTTTTTCAGCTATTTCAGCCCGGCTCACCTGCGGCTCCTGCTGGATCTGCGAGCCCTGGCGCCGCACTACCAGGAAACCGGGCGATACGTAAGGGATCCACGCCTGCGGATGGCGATGACGTTCCAGGATATGTATCTGGGGTTGAGCCCCTATGAGGCGCCGGCGACATATGCGATGCTGGCGGCCGCTGAGCTGATCCGGGGCATCTGGTTCCCCCGAGGGGGGATGTATCGGCTGGTGGAGAGCCTGGAGAGGATCGCCCGCGGCTACGGCGCCCAGTTCGTCTACCAGGCTCCCGTGCAGCGCATCGAGACGGATGGCGATCGGGCGACGGCGGTGATCCTGGAAAACGGCGAGCGCGTAGAGGCAGATTTCATCATCGTGAACGCGGATCTGCCTTACGCTTATCGTCATCTGCTCCCTCCCAGCCCCGAGGCCCGCCGGATGGAGCGCTATCGCTACACCTGTTCCGCCATCACGTTCTACTGGGGGCTCCGCGCCCCTGCGCCGCAGCTTTCCGCCCATAACCTGTTCTTCGCCGGCGACTATCGGGCGAGCTTTGAGCGGATCTTCCGCGATCACGACATGCCGGATGCACCCAGCTTTTACATCCACGCCCCGGCGCGCCTGGATCCCTCCGCGGCGCCTCCTGGGAGGGACACGCTCATGGCGCTGGTGCCAGTGGGCCATTTGAGCCCGAAGCAACCGGATATCGAGACGATGATCCATCGGGCGCGAGGGGAAGTGGAACGACGGCTGAAGGAAGAGCTGGGCATTCCGGTCGGCGAGCTTCGGCATTTCGAGGTCGTCTACACGCCGGAGACATGGAAGCGCCTTTATAATCTCGAGAGGGGGGCCGCCTTCGGCCTGAGCCATCATTTCCAGCAGATGGGCTACCTGCGGCCATCCAATCGACATCCCCGATACCGAAACCTCTATTTCGTCGGCGCCAGCACCCATCCGGGGACTGGCCTGCCGATGGTCCTGATCTCCGCGCGGCTGGCGGTGGAGCGCCTGATCGAGGAGCACCCGATCGCCCTTCGGCGCAGCTGGCCTGTCCCCAGGCAGGCTTCCGCGTCCCCCTGATCGGGATCTTGCAAGGGAGAGGCGGGTGATCGAGATGCGTGGGGAACGAGAGGATCAGCGACCCTCTTATAGCCTGCAGGTAGTGGTGCGCGAGACCGGAATCCATCCGGACACCCTGCGGGTCTGGGAGCGGCGGTATGGGCTGCCCCGGCCCCAGCGAACCCCGGGCGGGCACCGCCTGTATTCCCGGCGGGACATCGAGATGATCCGCTGGCTCCTGGCACGCCAGGCAGAGGGCATGCGCATCGCCCAGGCTATCGCCCTGTGGCGATCCCTCGAGGCGGCAGGTCAGGATCCCCTCCGGGCAACCGTCTCGCCGGCTCCTCCGGAGGTGGGCCCCGCCTCCCTGCAAGCCCTTCGAACGGCCTGGGTAGAGGCGGTGTTGAATTTCAATGAGGAAGAAGCAGATCGGATCTGGAGCGAGGCCCTGTCGCTGTATCCCGTAGAGCAAGTATGCATGGATCTGGCCATCGGCGGGGTAGCGGAGATCGGCGAGCGCTGGTATCGGGGGACGGCCACGGTGCAGCAGGAGCATTTCGCCTCCGCGCTGGCGGCCCGACGACTGAGCGCTGTGATCGCCGCCTCCCCGCCCCCGTCGCGTCCGGAGCGGATCGTGGTCGCCTGTCCCCCGGAGGAGACCCATACGTTGCCCGGGCTGCTGATCACCCTGATCCTCCGACGCCGGGGCTGGCTGGTGATGGATCTTGGGGCGAATGTTCCGCTGCTGCAGATGGAGGAAGCGCTGGAGACGATACAGCCACACTTGATCATTATGACCGCCCAGACCCTTTATACGGCGGCGACCCTGGCGGATGCAGCGGAGCGGGTCCGCCTCCACGGGATCCGCCTGGCCTTCGGCGGAAGGATCTTCCAGCGCCAGCTGGATGCCCGCCGATATATCCCCGGCCGTTACCTGGGCGATCGCTGGGAGGAGATCCCCCAGCAGGTCGCCGCGACCCTAGCCGATCCCCATCCCGCCTCCGCGTCCCCGCTGCCGTCCGAATATCGAGAGGCCGTGCGCCGGTATCGTCTGCATCAGCCGATGATCGAGATCGAGCTGGCCCGCGAGGCACCGGAGGCGCTGCGGATCCTTCAGGAGCTGGACCTGGATCTGGTCAGCCCTGCCCGGATTCTGGAGGCCGCGCTGCGGCTGGGATCGGCGGAACTGGCCCGTGAGGAGATCCGATGGTTGGGGGAATTCTTCCGCGGCCAGCGGATGCCCCTTGACGCCCTGCAGACCACCCTGCGAGCCTACGCGGCCGGCTTGCGCCGGATCGCGGACCCAGGGGATCCTCTCGAGCGCCTGGCGAGGCTCCTGGAGGAAGAGGCCGAGGACCTGAAGCCGTAACGCTTCGCCTTTCGCTGACGGTGCAACATCCCTGTATAGCCTCGGAGCGGAGCCGGACATGCGATTTCAATACGCCTTCACCGTCGAGGCCCCGATCGAACGGATCTCCGCCCTGCATCAGGATCCGTTGACCCTGGAGCATCTGATGCCGCCCCCCCTTCGATTGGAATGGGAGCATCGAGAGCCGATCGCGGAGGGCTCCCTGGCGCGCTTTGTGATCCGGCTCGGCCCGTTTCGGGTTCGCTGGACGGCCCGCCATCAGGCGGTTTCCCCGTTCGGGTTTACGGATGAACAGGTCGAGGGGCCCTTTCAACGCTGGGTGCATCGGCATTCCTTCCAGGCCTGCGGCCCTCGCTGCACACGGATTGTGGAGGAGATCGAGGCGCGCTGGCCCCGTCACCCGATCCGCTGGATCCTGGCGACCGGGATGTGGCTGGGCCTGCCGTTCCTGTTCGCTTACCGGGCCCGCCGGATCCGGGAGATAGCGGAGAATCGATCATGAGCGCAAAGCCGGTGGTGGTAATCGGAGCGGGGATTGGAGGGCTGACAGCGGCGGCCCTGCTGGCCCACGCCGGATGCCCCGTGGTGGTCCTGGAAGCCCATTGGGATCCAGGAGGCTGTGCCGCCACCTTCTTCCGGAAGGGGTTCCGGTTCGACGCCGGGGCCACCTTGGCCGCCGGCTTCCTGCCTGGGATGCCCATGGCCCGCTTAGGCGAGCGGCTGGGGATCGACTGGGGTGTCCGGCCTGAAGCGGTGGCCATGCAGATCCATCTTTCCGACGGGACTGTGGTCACCCGTTGGACGGACCGGGAGCGCTGGCGGGAGGAGCGCCAGGCCCATTTCGGCCCTGCCGCCGAGCCCTTCTGGCGGTGGCAGGAACGAACCGCCCGGGCGTTCTGGGCGATGGCGCTCCGGGGAATGCCGTGGCCGCCCCAAACCGTGGATGAAGCCCTCCGATGGCTGGCGGAAGGCATCGGGTGGCTTCGGGAGGAACCGGCGCGGATTGGAGCTCTTGCGGCCCTGTTCCGACCGGTGACTGCTTACCTGCCGCCGGCTCACCCACGGCTTCATGAATTCATCCATGCGCAACTGCTGATCAGCGCCCAGGCGCTGGCGGAGCGCGTATACGCCGCCTATGGGGCAGCGGCGCTGGATCTGCCCCACACCGGCGTCGGATCCGTTCCCGGCGGGATCGGTGAGCTGGCCACGCGGTTAGCGGAGGCCGTCCAGCGATTCGGGGGTCAGATCCACTTTCGCCAGGAAGTGGTCCGCGTGCGGCTCACCCGCGCAGGGACAGCGCGGGTGGAAACCCGCGCCGGCATGGTTGTAGAAGCGGACCATGTGATCTTCAACCTCACGCCCTTCGACGCAGCGCGGCTGCTGGGCGAGGAGGCCCCTGCGGCCCTCCAGCGCGTCCCCCCTGCCCCTCCGGATGGGTGGGGCGCCTTCGTCGTCTACGCAGGGATCCGCAGCGAGGGGCTTCCGGAGGATCTCCCCCTTCACCATCAGATCGTTCAGGGCGGTGGATGGGGAGAAGGCCATACCCTGTTCGTTTCGATCAGCCCCCCATGGGATCCCCTTCGGGCCCCTGCGGGCCATCGGGCGCTGACCATCAGCACTCATACCGCTCTGGCGCCCTGGTGGCGGTTGTGGGCGAGCGATCGGGAGGCTTACGAGGAGCGAAGGCTCCAGATGGAGGAGCGCATCCGGAAGGCCGCCGCGCGAGTGATCTCCGATCTGGATGCCCGGATTGTGTTCTGGGAATCCGGCACTCCGATCACCTTTCAGCGGTTCACCCGCCGGTCCATGGGTTGGGTAGGCGGCTTCCCCCAAACCCATATTGGCCGCAATGGGGGACCTCGCATCGGGGCCCGGCTGTGGCGGGTGGGCGATAGCATCTTCCCGGGGCAATCCATCCCGGCCGTGGTGCTGGGCGCCTGGCGGACGGCGGAGGCGATCCAGCGGGCGATAGCCGAGACCGCACGGGTTCAGCTCTTCCCTGCCCCACGCCTATCCCACGCAAAGACTGCCGGGTCCTTCGGGAACTTCATCCGGCCCGCTCGGGAACCGAGGTAGCGCTTGACTGGGGCGGATGGCGTTCCTGATTTTCAGGTTTCCCGCCCCTCGAGCTCAAAAGGCCCGAGGGCTCGCCTCGCCGGATGCTGGCCTCTTTCCAGAGATCCTACCATCCCTTATCCAGCACTGGGCGACTATGGAACAGGCAAGTGGTCATCCTCGATCAGCGGGATCAACCGGGCCTGGATGAGCGTGGACCATGCGAACTGCTGGCGAACCCGTCGGCGCAGGCGGGCGACGGGATCCGTCTCCATGAAACGGGCGATCGCCGCTGCCAGATCCTCTGGGCCCTCCGTCTCGGGGAACAGGAACACGTCGGCCCCGCCGAGCTCCTCCAGGGGCGGTAATGAATAGGCGAATACCGGCAGCCGGGCCAGCCCCGCCTCCAGGACCGGCAGCCCGAATCCCTCCTCCTGGCTGGTGAGCAACACGGCGTCCGCCAGGGTATAGAAATCCGCTACTGCCTCCTCCGGCAATCCCTCGGCCACGAATTCACAGAGGAAATGGGCCGCGCCCTCCAGCCCCCAGGCGGTTCGCAGATGGCGGAGCTCTTCCAGATAGGCCCGATTGGCCGGGCTATGCGGGCCAGGAGGCCCGGTGACCACCAGTCGCGCATCCCAGCCGGTCCGCTCCCGCAAGATCCGCAGAACGGCAAGGGCAGCCTGTAGGTTCTTACGCCGGGTGATCCGAACCGGGGCGAGCAGGATGACATCGGCTTCCATCAAGCCCAACTGTTCCACCAGGGACCGGGTGAGGGGGGTCCAGCGGAAAAACGCCTCCAGATCCACCCCGTTGGGGATCACGTGAATCTGCTCCATCGGAATCCCCCAGGCCGCCGCCAGAGCCTGACGGCGGGCCTCGGAGACCGTTACGTGGACCACCGGCCAGGGCCGGAAGAGCAGATCCCAGGGCTCCCCGGGGAAGCGCGGCGCCTCCGACCGCAGGATCACCGCATCGTGATGCCAGCCGATCCAGCGCCGGGGTTCCTGACGGACCAGATCGTAAAGCGCGGCGGTGAGGGCGAGGTTTTTATCCATCGTGCACACATTATGGAGGATCGCCACCTCCACTCCGCGCAGGGCCTCCGAGAGGGCCGTGCGCAATCGCTGCCGCCAGCGAGGGAAATCAGCCGGGCGCTGGCCCTCCCGCAACGCCGCTTGCAACGGCGCGATCTGGGGATGCCCTCCATACATGAGCGGAATCGCCACCGCCTCAACCCCGAACAGGGTCTGATCCACCACGCCCGCAACGATCCGGATCGCGTATCCAGCCTGCGTCAGGAGACGGGCCTGGCGGGCCAGCACGCTCTCCACGCCTCCCACCACCGGCGGGGCGGTATAATGGACAAGGCCGATCAACGATCGCTGCCGCACGAATAGATTTCGAGCCGTCATCCTTCTCCCTGCGCTTTCCCCTGAGCGGGGGCTGCCCTCCAGATCGCCTGGGCGATCTCCTCCACACTCCACGCCTCTCCCACCCGCCAGCGAAGCAGGGGGATGCCGACGAGCTGGAACAGATCGTTCTTCCGGCGATCGCGCTCCCGTCGGATGGGGGTCTCATGGGTGGTATCGTCCAACTCGATGGCGATCACGGGCTCCCAGGAGCGGGGATGGAGCAGGAGGAAGTCCACCTGTCCGCTCTGCAACATCGTGTATAGCCCGGAGGGAAGATGGCTGCGCCGCTTCATGATCTGCGCCAGCGGGACCTTCACCGCGATGACCCAGCGCTCGCCGACCGCTTTCCTCAGGGTCCAGTAGAACGCCGCCTCGCTATCGGAGAGCAGGCGGACAGGTCGAACGGATCCAGGCATCGCCGGGACCGTCGATCCTCTCCGCGCCGTTCCCCTGCGGGATGGAGCGATAAGGAACCAGCCTCCCACCACCAGAATTGCAAGGAACAACAAAGACACCCCGACCAGAATTGCCCCAAGCCAGCGCGCTTCCATCTTAGATCCCCGGGGAAGGATGGGACACTTCGGATATAATTATAAATATACTGCAGAATATTTCCTCGAGCCGGGGCTAGTGCTTTGTCCAGTTATAAACCGGGGATTTGAGGAACCGAAGCGAGTCCGGAAGGCGATGGCCCCTCCCCCCT
>NZ_JANWXB010000338.1 GCF_025055495.1 Thermoflexus sp.
GGAGCTGGGGGCCTTCGGCCCCCAGCTCCGCCCCCAAAGCCCCGTGAAGAAGCGAACGGCGTAGCTCCTATGAAGATTGAGGGAGCCGACGTCAGTCCGGAGGGCGATGACCCCTCCCCACGGACCTCCGAGCCGTGGGGAGGGGGAGTAAAAATCTTTCGGGGGCGGTGTGGGAGCCGAAGGCCTCCCGCACCGCCCCCGAAAACCCCCAAATCAAAAAATGGACAAAACACGAGCAGGGCTTTGCGGATGACGGGTTAAGATGAAGACCGCCTGGGGAGGGAGGAACAGGGGAGGTGGAGCCATTCCCCTTCCTGGAGCTACGTTCCCATCGCTACCCTGGGGAGTGACTACCGGCTTTTGGTCGATTACTGGCGCAGTGATAAACTGTTAGTGGCTTCGGGTTTTAAGCAAGGGAGGGAATATGCAAATAAAGGGGATGCGGATAGTGATCGATTTTCTCTTGATAGGAACTTTTCTAACCGTAGCCTTAACCGGGCTTTTAGCCGATGTGGTGGGGGAAGGCAGCCCCTTTCATCGGTATAGTGCTTACTCCTTCACGGCTCTGGTGGGTGTCCATCTTTACCTGAACCGCTGGGCGTTGCTTGCTGGGTTTTCTTGGCCTAAGAAGGAAGCGAAGAAAGCGCCGTCTGCGGCGCCCTCGCCGACGCCATGGGGCAAGCTCCGGTGGAGCCGTCGTGGTTTTCTCTGGTCGGGGCTGGGGGCGGCGGTCGGGTTTGTCCTGGGCAAAGGGCTTCCCTGGGGCCAGCCCCCCACCTCCTGGGAGGGCGAAGATCTGGGAAAGCGCTACCATCAGTGGAGCCAGCCCGGCCCCTTGGCGGCGTTTCGGCGCCCTCTGGATTGGGGCCTGTCCCCGCCCCCTTACAAAAGCTATCCCGGCGCCCCCGTCATGGCCCTGCCGCGGGATTTCAGCTACCGGGGGTTGTCTGTAGAGGAGGCGATCCAGCTCCGCCGTTCCATTCGGGACTATACCGATCAGCCCATTCCTCTCAAGAAGTTTTCTCACCTGCTGTATATGGCGGGCGGCATCACCGAGCCCCGGCGCGCTTTGCGGGCTGCTCCTTCCGCCGGCGCCCTTTATCCGATCGAAATCTACCCCATCGTCTTTAAAGTGGAAGGGCTGGCCCCCGGCGTTTATCACTATGAGGTCCGGGAATACGCGTTATCCCGGTTGCAGGAAGGAGATTTCCGCCCGGCGCTCTTCCGCCATTGTGCGGGACAGGAACTGGTGCTGAGGGCCAGCGCGATCATCGCGCTGACGGGGATCTTTCAGCGGACTCGGTGGAAGTATCAGGATCGTTACTATCGCTATGTCCTGTTGGAGGCGGGGCATATCGGGCAGAATATCTATCTGGCGGCAACCTCCCTCGGGCTGGGGACTTGCGCGATCGGGGCGTTCTTTGACCAGGAGATCAACCGGCTGCTGGGGATCGATGGCGCTGAGGAAGCGGTCCTTTATCTCCTGGCTGTAGGGACCATTCAGTCCGCCGGGGCCCAATCCTCCTCGGAGGGATCGTAAGCATAGGGGCCTCCCTCGTGGATTCCCTTTAAGGCGATGAGTGGTCCTGAACGACCGCTTTGTCATATCTTTGCTCTGGGGGTTCAGGGGCGGGGCCAGGGCTTCGCTTTCGCGCGGGTTTCGGGGCTGGGGGGCCGCCGCAGGCGGCGCCCCCGCCCCA
>NZ_JANWXB010000390.1 GCF_025055495.1 Thermoflexus sp.
CGCCCACCCAGGTTGGGGAGTTGCGCGGCCGGAGCTGGAGTCGGGGTCGGCGTGGCGGCTGGCTGACACGCAACCGCCAGCAGAACAAAGATCAACATGCCCCACAGCAGGCGCCTCATGGTCTCCTCCTTGCAAAACAGAAATCCCCCACGAAATCGGGGAGGCGATCCGCACCCAAGGAAACACGACCGGGATCTTTAGGCGTTCGGTTAGATGACAGCCTGTCCTTTACAAAATGCCATAACAGGTCTAATGCATTCCGAGATATGCCGCCTGGACCTGTGGGTTGTTCGCCAGCTCTTGGGCGGTTCCCTCCAGGACAATGCGACCGGTCTCCAACACATAACCCCGATGGGCCACCTGGAGAGCCATATGCGCGTTCTGCTCCACCAGGAGGATCGTGGTGCCTTGCTGGTTCAGCTGCCGGATTACCTCGAAGATGCTCTCCACCAGAACGGGGGCTAGCCCCATCGACGGTTCGTCCATCAAGAGAATACGGGGCTGCATCATCAACGCGCGGGCGATGGCGAGCATCTGCTGCTCACCCCCGGATAGGGTCCCGCCTTTCTGATGGAGGCGTTCCTGCAAGCGCGGGAAGATGGCGAACACAAACTCCATCCGCCGGGCGACCTCGCGCCGGTCACGCACCGTATAAGCCCCCATCTCCAAATTCTCCCAAACTGTCAGCTGGGGGAACACGCGCCGTCCCTCCGGGACGTGCCCGACACCCCGGGCCACGATCTCATGCGGGGGTAGATGGGTGATGTCCTCCCCATTCAGCAGAATGCGACCATGACGAGCCCGGACCAGACCGGAGATCGTGCGTAGCGTTGTGCTCTTGCCCGCGCCGTTTGCGCCGATCAGGGTAACGATCTCCCCTGGCTCGACCTTAAAGGAGACCCCCTTCAGCGCATGGATATGCCCATAGTAAGTATGAACATCGATCAGTTCCAGAACGGCCATCGTCCTCGTTCCCGAGTTTGAGGGTTTGGCTCAGCCACAGATAAATATGAGTTTCATGCGATTGCCCCGATGGCAACTCCTCGCCCCAGATAGGCCTCGATCACCCGTGGGTTCCGTCGAACTTCCTCCGGGCTTCCCTCCGCGATTTTCTCCCCATAATCCAGCACCGTGACCCGTTCCGAGATCCCCATCACCACCCGCATCTGATGCTCGATCAGGATCACCGTGATGCCCAATTCATCCCGCAGACGTCGGATCAATCGAGTGGTCTCCGCCGTCTCCTGAGGGTTCATCCCGGCCGTGGGCTCATCCAGAAGAATCAACTTCGGATGGGCTGCGAGGGCCCGCGCGATCTCCACCTTGCGCTGTTCACCATAAGGCAGATTTTTGGCCAGTTCGTCCGGCGAGGCTCGCAACCCTACAAATCGAATCAGCCGCAGCGCTTCCTCCCGCAACTGCCGTTCCTCAGCTTGAAACCGAGGAGTTCGGAAGAGGATGTCCACCGGATTCGCCCGGAAACGGGTATGCATGCCGACCAGGATGTTTTCGATCACCGTCATATTCCCGAACAGGCGGATATTTTGAAAGGTGCGCGAGATACCTCGCGCAGTGATTTGGTCCGGCCGGAGCCCGACCAGAGAACCCCCCTCGAAAAGGATCTCCCCCTCGTCCGGTTTGTAAATCCCGGTGATGAGGTTGAAGAGCGTGGTCTTCCCTGCCCCGTTCGGCCCAATGATACTAACAATCCGTCCTGCTTCCAGCGTGAAATCCACCCGATTAACCGCAACCAGCCCACCAAACCGCTTGGTGATCTTCCTTAATTCCAACAAGTTGGCCATCCCTGATGCCTCCTGGTGCTTCTATGAGGATTTCTGGCGGAGATTGCTCGTACATCGTATAAAGCGGGAAAATCCGTTTTCGCAGGATGGGGTCCGCCCTTGGCAGCCTCCATCCTGCGAAAAATCCCTTCGGAAAGAATCCTCAATATGGACTGGAGTGATTATCAGGGGACCTTTGGTCGATCGAAATTTTAATCCCTGGCCGGTTTGACCTCCGGCGCTGGGATCACCGGTGGAAGTTCCTTCTCCGCCTCCACCGGCAATCGCTCCGGCTCGGCGGCCTCCTCCCGGCCCAGAGCCTCGGCCAGCTCC
>NZ_JANWXB010000396.1 GCF_025055495.1 Thermoflexus sp.
GGCGGCGCCCCAGCCCCAAAACGATTTTTCTTCACCTCCTCCTCGGGGAGGGGCCCGGCCCGCTCCCCTCCCGAAGACGCCTGAGGGAAGGCACGCCGAAGGGGCGTCCCCCACTTCCCGGCGAAATCATCCCTCGCATAACGCGTTCACAATCTCCTCCATATGCAGGCCCCGCGAGCCCTTCACCAACACCACATCCCCGGGCTCCAGGATCTGCCGGAGGATCTCGGCAGCCTCCGAATTAGAATCACAGGTCCACACTCGATGCGGCGGCAGACCCACCGCCATCGCCTCCTGGGCGATGATGCGGGCCCGCGGCCCCACCGTGATCAGGAGATCCACCACCGCGCCAGCCCGCCCCCCGACCAAGCGATGTCCCTCGATCTCATACGTGCCCAGCTCCAGCATGTCCCCCAGCACCGCGATCTTCCGGCCCTCCAGTTCCGCCAGCAGGTTCAGGGCAGCCAGCATGGAAGGTGGACTGGCGTTATAGGTATCATCCAGGATGATCGAGCCCCGAAGGCCGGGCACCGCCACCAGACGCAACTGCGCCCGTCGGTCCCGCAGGCCGGCGAAGATCTCCTCCCAGGTTAACCCCTCCAGGAGGCCCACCGCGATGGCCCGCAGGGCGGTGTGGACGCTGTGGCGTCCCAACAACGAAACCCGAACCCGCCGGAAGACCTCGCCCCCATAGTGCAGATCGAAGCGGATCCCCTCCAGCCCCTCGCTCGCGATCTCATCCGCCCATAGATCGGCCTCCGGATCCAGGCCGTAGAAGAAGACCCGGGCCCGGGTCCGCCCCGCCATCGCTCGAACGTATGGATCATCCCGATTTAACACCGCCACACCATCTTCCGGCAGCGCCTCCACCAGTTCCGCTTTCGCCGCCGCGATGGCCTCCATGCTCCCCAAGCGCTCCAGATGGACGGGGCCAACCATCGTGACCACGCCGATCACCGGTCGGGCGATGGCACAGAGGGCAGCGATCTCCCCCCGGGCATACATCCCCATCTCCAGCACCGCCCGCTGATGGCGTGGGGTGAGCCGAAGCAGCATCAGCGGCAGCCCGATCTCGCTGTTCAGGTTCCCCTCGGTCTTCAGCGTCTCATACCGCCGGGAGAGGATCGCCCAGGTCAACTCTTTCGTGCTGGTCTTCCCCACGCTTCCCGTGATGCCGATCACCCGCATCGGGAAGCGGGACCGCCACCATCCGGCCCAGCGGTGGAGCGCGTCCAGGGTGCGGGAGACCCGGAAGCAAACCGGGAAAGCCAGGGATTCCGGCCAGGGCCCCCGTTCGAGATCCACCGTCATCGCGCCCTCCGGAACATCCCGATGGACGAGGGCGGCAATGGCCCCCCGCCGGAATGCGTCGCCTACATACTGATGACCATCGGCTCGCTCCCCGGGCAATGCAATGAACAGATCTCCCGCCTCGCATGCCCGCGAATCGATGGCCACATGCGAAATGGGCGTCTCCCAGGGCGGGCGCCGCCCGCTCAGCGCCTCCGCCAGATCTGCCAGCGTCATCCCCTCAACCGCAACTCGAATTCCGCTTTCCCCCGCCATCGTCCCTTCACCCAACTCTCATATATTCGTGTATTCGTGCCCCCATTCGCGGACGGCCTCTCACGGCCCTGACGCCGATGGGGGAACTCCCAACAGCGGCAGGATCCTCGCGGCGATCCGGGCGAATACCGGTGCGGCCTCCTCGGAGCCCCACGGCGAGCGCCGGGGCCGATCGAGCTTGACCAGGATCAGCACTTGAGGATCCTCCACCGGACCAAACCCAACAAAGGAGGCGATCGTCTCCCGCGGATCGTAGCCCAGCGGAGTGGGGATCTGGGCTGTCCCCGTTTTGCCGGCCATCCGGTAGCCTGGCACGCGTGCCTTCACCGCCTCGCGCTCAATGACCGCCGCCAGCATCTCCCGGAGCGTCCGCGCCGTCTGGACCGAGATCGCCCGACGACGGATCCGGGGCTCGGTCCGCCATACCCCTTCCGCTGTGCGGACCTCCCGCACCACAAAGGGTCGCATGATGAGACCATCATGGGCCACCGCGGATACCGCCACCGCCATCTGCAGGGGCGTCACAGAGACGGCTTGCCCGAAGGCCTGACGCCCCAGATCCGCCTCCCGCCAGTTCGGATCCCCATAAGCCCGCACCCGCATCGTCGCTTCGTAGGGAAGGTCCACATCCGTGGGCTCCCCGATCCCGAAGGCATGCAGAGCGGCATAGAATCGATCCGGCCCCAGCATGCGGGCCAGGTAAGCGGCGCCTACGTTCCGGGAGTAGATCAAAAGCTCCGTCATATCCAGCCAGCCCCGTCCGCCCGGATAGCGGTCCCGATCCCAGTTGCAGATCGGCGCCCCGCCGAACTCCACGCACCCATAATCCAGATAGCGGGTTTCCGGTTGAACGACCCCTGCTTCAAGGGCCGCGGCCATCGTGAGGATCTTGAACACCGATCCCGGCTCATAGAGATCCTGGACGACCGGGTTGCGGGCATCTCGATCCAACGTTTCCGGGGAATTCGGATCGAAGGCCGGCAGGCTCACCATCGCCAGGATCTCGCCCGTGCGAGGGCGAAGCACCACCACATCCCCCCGCTGGGCGCCGCTCTCCTGCAAACCCCGCGCCAGTTCCTCCGCTACGATCGCCTGGATCGTCCGATCGATGGTCAGCACCACCTCCCCACCGGGCTCGGGCTGCGCCAGCGCCTCCTCTTTCACCGGCAACGGACGGCCCTCCGCGTCCACGGGGACCCGGAGGATCACGGGCTTTCCCCGCAGGAACTCATCATACGCCTTCTCCACCCCCGCCGCTCCCTGTCGTCCCTCCAGGCCCTGATGGTCCGCTCCGAAGAATACAAAGCCCACCACCGGGCCCAGCAACGAACCCTCGGGATACACCCGCTTCCAATAAGGCAACACCCGCACTCCCCGGAGGCCGGTCTCCTCAACCCGCCGGCTCACCGCCCGAGCCAGATCCTCCGGGATCCCCCTGGCTATTGGGAACTGCCACCAGGTATCCGGCCAGTTCCGAGCCGCCTCCTGAGCCGAGAGTCCCAGCATCGGGCTCAGGATCTCATCGACCTGCTGCAACCATTTTGCCCGACGGACCGGATCTCCCCCCTGGACGAGCGGGGGATATTCCAGAACCACCTGATATCGTGGCGCGTCCATGGCCAACACGGCCTCGCGTCGATCCAGAATCCGGCCTCGCGGGGCCGCCCGGCGCCCGTCCACGGCGTGTAACCCCCCAGGGTGAGCGCGGCCGTTGCAGGTCAAAAAAAACAGGCGGCTCAACAACCACCC
>NZ_JANWXB010000089.1 GCF_025055495.1 Thermoflexus sp.
CGATCATCGCATCGTGGACGGTGTCCAGGCGGCGCGGTTCTTGGATGATCTGCGCATGGCCCTGGAGCGGCCGGGGATCCTGCTGGGGTAGGGGGAAGGCAGTGGCGGAAGGCAATCGGGAGGCTCCTATAGCGACCCCGATGGTTACCGTATGCTGGCCACTTGAGTCCGTAAGGGATAAATCCAATGGTAGAGCGAACGCGGGCGGTTCTCTATCAAGGCCGTGACAATCTGCAGATCGAGGAAGTTCCCCTCCGTCCGCTCCAGCCGGGTGAGGTGCTGGTCCGAATCCGGGTGTGTGGTCTGTGCCCAGGGGAATTGATGGACTGGTATATGGCGAAGAAGGCCCCACTTACTCCGGGGCATGAGCTGGTGGGGGAGGTGGTGGAGGTGGGGCCCGGGGTGACCACCTTCCGGGGCGGAGAGCGGGTGATAGTGCACCATCACGCTCCATGCGGCGCCTGTCGGTTTTGCCGGCGGGGCGATGAGGTCCATTGTCCAACCTGGCGGGCCACCCGCCTGATCCCTGGCGGGCTGAGCACCTATGCCATCGTCCCGCCGCCTGTGGTGGAACGGGATCTTTTGCCCGTTCCTCCCCACATGAGCGATGAGGTCGCAGCGTTCACCGAGCCGCTGGCCACAGTGGTGAAGGCGTTGCGGCGGGCGGGGTTGCGGGAGGGAGATCGAGTGGCTGTGATCGGGCTGGGGGTGATGGGATTGCTGCACGGACGGGTGGCGTTGCGCTGGGGGGCGGAGCGGGTGTGGGGGGTCGATCGGATCCCGGCACGTCTGGAGATCGGCGCTCGAATCGGCCTGGCCTCGGTGTCCGCTTCCGAGGCCGTGGAGCGGATCCGCGCGGAAAGCGAGGGCATGGGGGCCGATCTGGTCGTGGTGGGCCCGGGATCCATCGAGGCGATCGAGCTCGGATGGTCCCTGGTGGCATCGGGAGGGACGCTGTTGCTGTTCACCCCGATGCCGCCCGAGGCCCGCTGGCCGGTCGATGTCTACACGATGTATTTCCGCGAGATCCGGGTGATCCCCAGCTATTCCGCGGGACCATCGGACATGCGTGAGGCGCTGGACCTACTCGCCCGGGGCCTGCCGGTGGAAGATCTGATCACCCACCGCCTGCCGCTGGAGGAAACCCAGCGGGGCTATCAGGCCATGCGGGCGTATGAGGCCCTGAAGGTCCTCATTTATCCATAGGAGTTGGATCGCTGGGCGCAATGGCCAGGGCTGGATGACCCCATCCCCTATATCTTCCCTTCCCAAGGCCTCGAAGGCCAGGGGCTTTGGGGGAGCGTTGAAGGCGCCCGTCTCGGCCCCCCAAAGCCCCTGGAGGAAGCCAACCCCTCTGCCGCCCCAAGCCCCTGTCTGGAATTTACGGATTCCAGGATCGGCGCTCTATCCGGGCAAGCCCCACCAGGCCGATCATGAGCCCAGCAAACGCCAGAAGCTGGGGAACCCGGAATCCCATCCACGTGAGGCTTTCCGCGCGGAACCCCTCGGCGATCAGCCGCGCCGCGCTGTAAAGGGTCAGGGCCAGAAGAAAGGAGCTTCCAGGGGCCGGCAGGCGTTTCCGAACCCGATGCCAGACCACGAACGCCAGGAATCCCAGCCCTGCTTCATACAGCTGGACAGGATGGCGGCTTCCGCCCCCCAGAGCAGCCAGGAACGGAATCGCCGTGGGCTCTCCATACCGGCGGCCCTCGGCCCAATCCCCCAGCGCCCATGCCACGGCCATCACCAGAAGCAGGGGCGCCATCGCATCCAGGCCCACCCGCCACGGGATCCGGTGTCGATGCCATCGCCAGGCGATCACGCCGGCGGCCGCCAGGAGGGCGGGAAGCGGGGCCAGGGCGGGATCGAGCGGGCGGATGAGAGTTAGCAGATCCAGAGGGGAGGAGAGCCCATAGGGGAGCAGGGCACCCATCCGGCCCGCCAGGTAACCGGCTGCCGCCCCCCACAGGGCATCCACCGCCAGGCTCGACCCGGTTCCCCGTTGTCGTCCTTCTCGCTCCACGAGCGTCACCCCCAGCCACAAGCCCAGCAGCAGGAGGACCGGCCGGGTGGGCAGAGTCAACAGGCCCAGGGGAAGCGCTGGCAGCATCAGCGGTTCCTCGCGGGAAGAAGCGTGGAAAGACGGGCTTCGATAGCGGCCTCGCTCAGCGGGCCGCCGACCACCACATCGCGGACGATGCCCTGAGGATCGATGAAGAACGTGGTGGGGAGGGCCGTCACCCGATAGCTTCGGTTCACCTCACCGGTTTCATCCAGCAGGATCGGGAACGTCAGATGGTAATCCTGGCGGAACGCCAACACCGCCGCCAGGTCGTCCCCCATCGTCGCGTTCACGCCGATGACCATCAATCCCTGGTCCGCGTAGCGAGCGTAGAGACGCTGGAAGGCGGGCATCTCCGCCCGGCAGGGTGGGCACCAGGTGGCCCAGAAGTTCAGCACCACCGCTCGGCCCTGTAGATCGGAGAGGGAGAGCGTCTTCCCCTCCAGGTTGCGTAGCGAAAAACGGGGCGCGCGGTAGCCCGGCTGAGGGGCCTCTCGCACCGCAAGCCCCGCCTCATGAACCCGGCTTCCGATCAACCATATCCCGCCGACCAGCGCGACCAGGGCGATCCCCATCATCCATGGCTTCGACATCCAGGCTCCCTCCGGGGTGGGCTTTGGGGAGCGCGGGGCTTCAACCGCCCGAGGGCCGGCGATCCAGCCATCCTTTCTTCCGGTCTTCCGGGGGATTCAGACCGATGGAAAGCCCGACGGTCCTCCTGGCTGTCCCCAGGGCGGTGGGCGCTCCCTTTATTTTAGATGCGATGGAGACGTTCTCCGTAACAGATCAGGTTTTCGCTCTGCCATCCGAGCGCCTTGGGGAGGGAGGCGGGCCGGGCCCCAGTCTCGAAACCTGCAGGTGAGCTTGGAGATCGTCCAAAGCGTGACTTTTCTGCTTTGCGGGCCGGGAGCTCTTCCCCTCCATCCGGACAGCGACCTGTTTCCTTGTTCATCCCGAGGCCCCCACCTCATCCGGTTCCTGCTAAAATCGAGCGGGAATGGGTGCTGGTCTTCCGATCGCTAAGGGGGGATTTCCATTTCCTCTGCAGTCCAGAGTCCCTCAAATCCCCGCAGGTGTCCGAAGGGCCGGGCAAGCCGCTTTCGGCCGCCCATCGGGCCCGCTGGTTTCCGGGGAATGATCCTGGCGAGGAGAACAGCGATGAGAAAACGGCTTCTCTGGGGCCTCGCAATCGGGCTCTTCCTGATCAGCGCGGCGGCGTTGGCTCCTGCCCTCCGCGCCCAGTCCCCCACGCCCATCGCGGAGCGTTTTGACGTAGAGATTCGTGTGCTGGCCGATGGCACGCTGGAGATCACGGAACATCAGGCCATCCGCTTCATCGGGACGTTCCGCCGCGGCTTTCGCGAGATCCCGCTCCGGCGCACGGAAGGGATCACGATCCTGGATCTGCGGGACGATCAGAGGGTCTACCGTCGCGAGGCCTCGGGTCAGCCCTTCACTTACGAAGTCGAAGAAAGCGGCGAGGCGATCACCGTGCGCTGGTTTTTCCCTCCAACCGCGAACGCCATCCGGACGTTCCATCTTCGCTATCAGGTTCGGGGCGCGGTTCGACGTTATCCGGAGGGAGATCAGCTCTGGTGGAATCCGCTTCCGGCGGAGCACGCCTATGAGATCCGTGACAGCATGGTCACGGTTTTCCTGCCCCCGGGGGCGACCGCTCAGCGGATTGCGGCATACGGCCCTGCGGATGGAGCGATCCTGGAGGACGGGCGGACGGTTCACTTCCAGGCGCAACGTCCGCTTGGGCCGGATGAATCCTTCGAGATCCGGGTGCAATTCCCTCATGGGATCCTTCCCCCGGAGCCTCCTGCCTGGCAGTTCTGGGAAGATCGCCTGCCGCTGTATAACCTGGGATTGCTGGCTTTAGGGTTTTTCCTGCTGATGGGCGGGATCGCCCTGGTCCTGATCGTCTGGGCGTGGCAAGGGCAGGATCCGCATGTTCGGGCGATCCCGGATGAGCTGGCCGAGCCTCCTTCGGCGGATCCGCCAGCGATGGTAGGGGTGTTGCTGGATGAACGGGCGGATCTCCGGGATGTCCTGGCGACGGTGGTGGATCTGGCCCGGCGGGGCGCCCTGACCATCGAGGAGGTTCGCCAGGGCTCCACGCGCGACTTCCTCCTGCGACAGACCGGCCAGGCGGTGGAGCTGCGGCCGTTCGAGGCCGTCTTATGGCGGGCGCTTTTCGACGGTGCCCCCGAGCGCCGCCTTCAGGACCTTCGGCATCGCTTTTTCCAGCGACTGCCCGAGATCGAGGCCGCCCTCTATCGCGCGGTCGCTCAAGCCGGCTGGTTTGCGGGCCGCCCGGATCGGGTGCGCGGTGCGTATGGCCTCCTGGGGGTTTTGATCGGTGCCCTGGCGGGGCTGGCCGGCATCGCCGCCGCATATGGGAGCGGGCTGGGATTGTGGGGACTGTGGGTGGTCGCTCTGGGCCTGGGAGGGAGCGCGCTGGCGTGGCTACTCATCGCCCCCCATATGCCCCGAAAGACCCGAAAAGGGGCGGAGATGGCGGCCCGCTGGCGGGCCTTCGCCCGGGGATTGCGTCGCCTGAAGGAGCTGGCACCTGATGCAGCTCGCGACCGACTGGAGGAATATCTCCCTTACGCGATCGCTTTCGGAATGGAACGGCGGTTTCTACGGCAATGGCTGGAAGTCCCGCCGGAGCTCCCTCCACCGCCATGGTATCGTCCCTGGGTCCGTCCTTCCCCGAGCTCCGCTCCGGGACGGGTTCCCGGCCATGCCATGCCGGTTCCCTCGGGGGAAGGTCCAGCGTCGGGGGAAGGTCCAGCGGCGCCTTCCCTGGAGGATATCGCCACGTCGCTGACGGAAAGGCTGAACGCCTTCGCGGAGAGCCTGACGGTGATGCTGAACACGGCGGCGGACACCTTTGTCAGTCGTCCGCCATCGGAGCAAGGAGGCGGCGGACGATGGAGCGGCGGCGGCAGCTTCAGGGGAGGAGGTGGTGGAGGCGGCCGGAGCGGATTCGGATGAAGACCGGTGGATGAAGCGCGCGGCGAAGCCCCATGCCGGATCACCATCTTTTCGTGCAAACGCTTGCTAAGAACTCGACGTCGCTTGCGCGAAGGATGGCTCTCCCCCTGGG
>NZ_JANWXB010000108.1 GCF_025055495.1 Thermoflexus sp.
TTGATTCCAGGTGCTGGGGGACCATCCCCGTCGGGCCATGGCGTCCTGGAGGAAGGCTTCCAGCAGCGAGGGATGCGCCCCCGCCCAGCGAGAGATCCCCTGGCTTTGCAGAAACTGGGCGAGAGAGGAAAGGGTATGACGATAGGCCTTCAGCGTGGAGGCAGAGACCGCCTCCGCCACCACACAGGCGTCCAGGAAGCGGATAATCCAGAACTCCAGCTCGTCCTGCGAGCGGTCCATCGTCATCCCCAATTCATAAGCGGGTCCAGGCCGGATGCTCGCAGGGGCACCCCCTACAGGTGCCCCTGCGAAATCACGAAACCATGCGATGCGCGATTTGGGGGAGGGATAGGCTTTGCGCCCACCCTCAGGATGCGTTCAGGCAGGACGACGACGGGTCCCCCACTCGGGCCCCGGAGGGCGATCCATCGGCTCCGAACCAGGATCCCGGGCCCGTCCGCTCTCCCCCCGAGGGCCGATCAGGGGGATCAGTTGCATCAGGGCCTCTTCATCGTATTGCCGATTTCCACATACATCGCAGATATAGGCCGGCATGTTCGGCACCACGATGAAGAGATCCCCATGATAGCCCGCGTAAGTGATCCGGTGTGGCCTCATATAACCGATCCGGCAGTTCGGGCACGGCCCCATAGGAGCCTCCGTGAACGCTGAGATCAGGCGATCGGCCTCTCGCTCTCCATCGCGGGAGAGGCAGACGGCAGGGCCTCCAGGATGGCGACCGTGGCGCTGGTTCCTAAGCGATCGGCTCCCGCTTCGAGCATGGCGATGGCCTGCTCCGCCGTTCGGATACCCCCCGCGGCCTTTACCCCAACGGAAGGCCCCACGACCTGGCGGAGCAGCGCCACATCTTCCACCGTAGCTCCGCCCGGCCCGAAGCCGGTGGACGTCTTCACGAAATCCGCGCCCGCCTCGACCGCCAGGCGGGCGGCCAGGACTTTTTCCTCCGCCGTTAACAACGCGGTCTCCAGGATCACCTTGCAGAGGGCGCCGGCCGCGCGGCACACCGCAGCCACCGCCTGGAGATCCACCCGGACCGCGTCGATGGCCCCGGCCTTGAGCAAGCCGACGGGGAGGACCATATCGATCTCCTGAGCGCCCTGACCGAGGGCCATGGCCGCCTCCGCGACCTTGATGGCGGTCAGGCTGGCGCCCAGGGGGAATCCCACCACCGTCGCCACCTTGACCGGGGTTCCGGCCAGCCGGGCGGCGGCCCGCGCCACGTAAATCGGGTTCACGCACACGGCCGCGCAGCCGTAGCGCAGCGCCTCCTCGCATAGCCGATCGATGTCCCCCGGCATCGCCTCCGGGCGGAGCAGCGTGTGATCGATCCGCGCCGCCAGCATCTCCCGGGTCCAGGCTGTGCGGAGGGTCACGGCGTCTCTCCTTCGAAGGGGTTGCGGATCAGCCCCCATCGGGAGGGGGGCCAGTAGACCAGCCAGGCCTTCCCGATGATGGCCGAGCGGGGGAGCGTTCCCCAGTTGTGGGAATCATTGGAGGCGTTCCGGTTGTCGCCCAGGACGAAATACTCGTCCGACCCCAGGGTCACAGGCCCGTAGGTGTAAACGATCGGACCCCGGATATATGTCTCCTCCAGGGGGCGGCCATCGATGAACACCCTGCCGTCCCGGATCGCCACTGTCTCCCCCGGGAGGCCGATGACCCGCTTGATGAAATCCCGGGAAGGGTCATGGGGGAAGCGGAAGACCACCACATCCCCCCGCTGAGGCGAGCTGAACCAGTAGCTGACCTTGCTGATCAGCACGTATTCCCCATCATGCAGGTTGGGCTCCATGCTGGAGCCTTCGATGCGAAAGCGGGCGGTGGCGGTGTTCACGAGAACCATCGCCACCAGCACGATCAGCACGGTCTCGATCAGTTCGCGCAAGAAGCTCAACAGGGGATGGGCGCTCCGCTCCCGGACCTGTTCCGATGAGGGCTCCGCACGTTCGATGGAAAACCCCATGGGATGCTCATCCATGCACTTTCCTCCTTCCCGGCGCATTATACGACGTCTTCCCCATGCTGCACAATTCGGGTTATAACGATCCCTGCCGTGAGCAGGGGGAGCCGTCCACGAATGGGACGCGAATACACGAATAAGATTTCGGCGTTCAACGACGCGTCCCCCAGAAGGCCGAAGGACTCACGCCCTCCGCTGGTCCGGAGCCCTGTAAGGGGGGGAGGAGATCCCATGCGCTCTCCAACGGGAGAGGGTGGAGCGCCGCGACTTCCAGAGCGCTTCCTGGAGCGGATGCAGGCCTGGCTGGGGCCGGAGGTCGGGGCCTTCCTGCAGGCGCTGGCGGGCCCTTATCGAACCGGCCTCCGGGTGAATACATTGAAGATCGCCCCCGAGGCCTTCCGGGCTCGTTCGCCTTTCCCGCTTTCGCCGGTCCCATGGTGCCCGGAGGGCTTCGTGATCGAGGATCCCGAGGCCCGGCCGGGTCTCCACCCCTACCACGCAGCCGGATTGTATTATCTCCAGGATCCCTCGGCGATGGCGGCGGCGGTCTTGCTGGATCCCCAACCTGGGGAGTGGGTGCTGGATCTGGCGGCCGCCCCGGGCGGGAAGACCACACACCTCGCCGCGCGAATGCGGGACACGGGGGTTCTGGTGGCCAATGAGATCCAGCCCCGGCGGGCCTCGATCCTGGCGCTGAACGTCGAGCGCCTCGGAGTCACCCACGCGATCCTGACGAACGAGTCCCCCCCGCGTCTGGCGGATCGCTGGGAGGGGCTGTTCGATCGGGTGTTGGTGGATGCGCCGTGTTCCGGCGAGGGGATGTTCGCCCGGGATCCGAAGGCGATCCGGGCCTGGAGCGTGGACCGGGTGCGCCGTTCCGCCGCCCTCCAGAAGGCGATCCTCTTGGAGGCGGCCCGGATGGTGCGCCCGGGGGGCTGGTTGCTCTATGCGACCTGCACCTTCGCTCCCGAAGAGAACGAAGGGGTGGTGGAGGCGTTTCTGCAGGCGCGACCGGATTTCGACCTGGTGGATCCGCCGCGGCATGCGGCTTTCGATCGCGGACGGCCGGAGTGGATCGAGGGAGGGGATCCCCGGCTGGCCCGGGCGGTGCGGCTGTGGCCCCATCGCGGGCCGGGCCATGGGCATTTCTACGCCCTCTTCCGACGGGCCGGGGAGGAACGCCCTCATCGGCCGAAACCGGAGAGCGATCTCCCCGGCCGCGCCCGACGGGCCCTGGAGGCGTTCTGGGCGGAAACGATCGCCCGACCGCTGCCCGAGGGCGGCCTGGTTCTGCAGGGGGAACAGATTTACTGGACGCCCATGGCCTCCGCCCTCTGGCGAGGGCTTCGGGTGTTGCGGCCTGGGTGGTGGCTGGGCCGATGGCGGAAGGACCGGTTCGAGCCGGACCACGCGCTGGCGATGGCCCTGCGCGTGCAGGAGGTCCGTCAGGCTCTGGATTTGCCGCTATGGGATCCCCGGGTCGTCGCCTATCTGCAGGGGCATCCGCTGGAGGGGCCGTGGGAGAGCGGATGGGCGTTGATCGCCCTAGAGGGGTTCCCGCTGGGTTGGGCTCGCGCGGAGCGGGGACGCCTGAAAAACCTGTATCCGCGGCATCTGCGGACGATCGGATGGTGGGAAGTAGAGGCCGGATGAGGGGGGAAGCATTTTCATCACCCGCGAAATCGATCCATCGGCTCAGCGCGCCGTGCGCCGCCTACTCCTTCCCGGAAGGATCGTTGATCTTCCTACCCTCCAGCCCTTTATGGGGGGTGAAGTCCTCCTGCCTCGTCCGCCCAAACATCAATCTGCACGGCGGGAAACTTCGAGCGGCGAGGCCGATCCGAGCACCTTCGGGAGGGAAGCCGGCTAAGCCATTCCCCGCGGGAAAAAACGTTTTGGGGCTGGGGCGCCACCGAAGGCGGCGTCCCAGCCCCAAAACCAGAGGAAGCTGCCTGTGGCGGGATCTGTCCCTCGGGAGCTCTACCCTCCCCTCGCCCGGAAGGGATCAACGCGGGTCTTCCGATGAGCGAGCGGCGCGGCGGGCCTCCAGGGCCTCGCGGACCAGCTCGTTCACCCGCTGGGGATCTGCCTGGCCGCGGGTCGCGCGCATGACCTGCCCGACGAACCATTTCAACACACCTTCTTTCCCCCGTAGGTAGCTCTCCACCTCCTTGGGGTTCGCTTTGATCACCTGCAGGACAATCTCCCGGAGGGCCTCCACATCCCGGATCTGGGTGAACCCTTTGGCCTCCACGATGCGGTGGGGCACCTCCCCGGTCTCGAAGGCCTCGCGCAGGACCAGCTTGCCGGTGTTCATGTTGATCTCGCCCCGCTGGACCATGCGGATCAGCCCCACCAGCGACTCAGGGGACACCCGCACATCCTGGATCTCCCGATTAGCCTCGTTCATCAGCCGGAACAGCTCCCCGGTGATCCAGGCGGCCAGGGTTCGGGGCTCCACCACGGGTTCCTCCTGGCGGGCCAGGGTGACCGCGCGTTCGAAATAATCGGCGACACGGTGATCTTCGGTCAGCAAGGCGGCTTCGTATCGGGTGAGGCCGTAAACCTGCTCGAACCGTGCCATTCGGGCCCGGGGCAGCTCCGGCAACATCGCGCGGATCTCCTCGACCCATTCGCGGGAGATCACCAGGGGCGGGATATCCGGCTCCGGGAAGTAACGGTAGTCGTGCGCATGCTCTTTCCCCCGCTGGGGAACGGTCACCTCCCGCGCCTCGTCCCAGCCCATCGTTTCCTGCTCCACCCGGCCCCCGGAGCGGACGATCTCGATCTGCCGGCGGATCTCATAGTCCACCGCGCGCACCAGCGCCCGGAAGCTGTTGAGGTTTTTGATCTCCGTCCGGGTGCCTAACCGGGTTTCCCCTTTCGGGCGCACCGACACGTTTGCCTCGAAGCGGATGACGCCTTTCTCCATGTCCCCCGAATTCACACCCAGATAGCGGAGCAATGTGCGGAGGGCCGTGGCGAAGGCTTTGACTTCCTCCACGGAATGCATGTCCGGCTCGGTGACGATCTCCATCAGGGGGACCCCCGCCCGGTTAAAATCCACCAGGGTGACCCCGCCGATATGGATTAATTTGCCGGTGTCCTCTTCGATGTGAACCCGGCGGATACGCACCCGCTTGGAACCCTCCGGCGTTTCGATTTCCAGATACCCGTTCAGACAAAGCGGGTAATCATACATCGAGCGCTGATATTCGGACGGCAGATCCGGGTAAAAATAATTCTTCCGGTAGAAGAGGCTGTATTCCGCGATCTCGCAATTCAAGGCGAGACCCGTGAGGATGGTCCACTCGATGGCCCGCCGGTTCGGGACGGGGAGCGTGCCGGGCATCCCGGCGCATACCGGGCACACATAGCGATTGGGCTCGGCGGTGGTGCTGTCCACCACTGGACAGGGGCAGAACATCTTGGATCGCGTTTGAAGTTCGGCGTGGATCTCCAGGCCGATCACCGGCTCAAACTCCACGGGGCACCCCCCTGAAGTGGGATCTTAGGGCTTTTTCTCCTTCTCATTGTATTTATGGGCTTCATTTCGCCAACTGGACCAGGAAGGGTTTGGGGG
>NZ_JANWXB010000129.1 GCF_025055495.1 Thermoflexus sp.
GGATTGCGATTAGCCGGTGTGCCGAAGTATCAGTAGTGCAGGAATCCACGTCGCAGTGAGGAGACCCGTTTTAGGGGATTGCGATATGTAGTACTCCACACCCCCGCATGAGTACTTCGATGAATAAAGTCGCAGTGAGGAGACCCGTTTTAGGGGATTGCGACCAGGTCCAGCACCTCTTCGGGGCTGGAGATGGGGTGAGGGTCGCAGTGAGGAGACCCGTTTTAGGGGATTGCGATTCCCGATGCAACCCCTGACGCCTGAATCCTCGTGAGCCGTGTCGCAGTGAGGAGACCCGTTTTAGGGGATTGCGATGAGTTGTTGTAAAGTTCACGAATCTTAACCGCGTCCTCCTCGTCGCAGTGAGGAGACCCGTTTTAGGGGATTGCGATGCGCCCTGCGAGGGCGCTGAAACGCGGCGGCGGCGCGGCGGGGTCGCAGTGAGGAGACCCGTGTTAGGGGATTGCGGTGCGGTAGTGCGGTAGGGGTCATCCGCAGATGACCCCTACGTTTGTGCGCGTTGCAGTGAGGAGAACCGTTTCAGGGGATTGCCAATCGACGCGAGGAGATGGGCTCTGAAACAAAAAAGCCCCGGCACCCTCTTGGGCCGAGGCCCCTTCCTTATTGCGTGGACTCCGCCCCCAGCTCTCTTCGCCGAGCGCCTCCCTATCCGTCGGGCCCCACGATCATCCGCACTGCCATCGACCGCTCGACTCCCCGCCACATCAGCAGGACCTCCTCGCGCGGGCCCCCTCGGGCCCGCACGGCCCGCCGCTCCTTGACCCGCGCCACCCCCGCCCGGATCAGCGCCTCCGGCTCCACCGGGATCATCGCCGTTGCAATCCGCGCCCCCTGCGCGGAGAAGGTCCCCGCTAAGGCGATCGCCAGCGCCGGACGCTCCTCCTCATACGCCCGCCAGAACCCCGAATCCCGCCCGATCCAGCACCGCACGTCCGGCGTCTCCAAGGTCCGCCGCTTCCAGTCCACCAGCCCCACCATGTCCGGGAACCCGGCGGCCAGATACCCCGCCAGCTGCCGCTCGTCGACCAGCTCCGGCAGCGAGCGGTCGGGCCCGCCGTCCTCCTCCATAAAGAGCAGCCGCATCCGAGCCCGTAGATCCGGCAGGTAGACGTTCGCCGCCTCGTCCAGCACCCGGTCAGCGAACCCCAGCGCCCGCGCCTCTTCGGCCGCCGCCGAGGGGCTCTCCGCAAAGCGCTGCATGTAACGCACCAGCGCGCCGAGGGCGGCGTTCAGGTCTCCCTGGCGGTTCGGCGGGGGGCCATGGCCTGGCAGGCGCCACGGGCGGCCCACCGCCAGCAGGGAGACGGCGGCGATCAGGCTGTCGAAGAGCGGAGAGCGGCCGTCGAGCCCGCCCCCCTCCCCGGCCTCCCAGGCCGTCAGCAGGGGGACCGCCAGGCGGGCCGGCAGGCCCAGCTCCAGGATCTGGTAGCCCCGCGGCGTGATCCGCCCCCGCGCATCCAGCGCCTCCAGCCGCCGAAGCACCCGCGTCGCCTCCTCTACCGCCTCCCGGGAGGGAGGATCGGGCAACGGAAGATCCCGCACTGTCAGCCCCAGGGCCGCCCCCACCAGCACGATCCGCTCCGGCGAGGTGCGCAGGGTCTCGGGCGGCCGGGTCTCCTCCGGGAGCTCCTCCATCCGGAAGCACCGGACGCAGATCCCCGGCGCCGTCCGCCCGGCCCGCCCCGCCCGCTGGGCCGCTTCCGCCCGCGAGATCGGGACCACCGGCAGCCGCACGAACCCCCGCGTGTCCGACTCGCTCCGGCGCACCAGCCCCAGGTCCAGCACCAGCCCGGCGTTCATGGTCAGGGAGACCCCGGCCAGCTCCGTGCTGACGAACACCCGGGTCTCCCGACGGTCGGCGGCCCGCTCCACCACCGCCTCCTGTTCGCTCACCGCCATCGCCCCGTAGAGGGGGATCACCTCGTTGCGGAACGTTGACCGCAGGGCCTCCACCGTGGCCTCGATCTCCCGGACACCCGGCATGAAGATCAGGGCGTGGAGCGGGATCCCCAGATGGGCGATGTGGATCTGGTCCCCCCGCACCTCTACTTCCGTCCCCTGGAATTTGAGATGCCGGTAGCGACGGAGGGCCTTCAGGACCACCTGGGCAGGCTGGTCGGCCCGGAGGGAGAAGCGGACCGGCCACTCCAGGATCCGGATGGGATACTGGGGGGCGGGGAGCTCGATCTCGACGACCTCGTAGCCGAACCGCCGCGCCAAGCGGGCGATCCGTTCCTCCACCTGTTCCATCGTAGCCGACATCACGGCGAAGGATCGCCCCTCTTTCAGGATCAGGGCGAAGGCGAGATCGCCCTCCATCTGGCGGAGGTGGATCTCGTCCACGATGGGGAAGATCCCGGAGAGGCCCTGGCTCAGGATATACTGGATCAGGATGCCGGTGGTGACGTAGGCCACGTGCACGTCCAGCATCCCGTAGGGCAGGGAGTGGCTCCCCCGCACCGCGTATCCTACGCGCCCCCGCAGGACGATCTCCCGTCCCCCCGCGAAGGCATACACGTCCGGATGAAGGTCCGGCGGCAGCGCGTAGACCCCGTCCCGGGTCCGGTGGTGGACATACCAGGCCAGGGAGATCGCGGCGGCCCGCGTGGGAACCGCCACCATCGCGGGCTGATCGGCCCACGCCGATAGCAGGAAGGGCACCACGGTGGATTTCCCGGAGCCTGGGGGGCCCTTAACCAGATACATGGTGGGTCGGGAAGAGGACGGACGACGCTCCATTTGCCTCCTTACGGGAAGGGAACTGGCCCCTGGGCCTTGACGCGCCGCAGGCCCGCCTCCGAACCGCTGCGCCCGAGGCCGGGCACGCAAGGGCCCGTTCCTAAGACGGGCACTGAGGTGCCCTACCACGAACAGACGGGCACTGACGTGCCCTACTACGAACAAACCAGCACTGATGGGCCCTGCTACGAACAAATGGAGGGGAAAGGCGATGCCCCGCCCGATGGCGGGCGCCTTCCCAGGCGCCGAGGCCTCGGGCCCGCGATGCGCTCGGATGGATTTTACCCCGCTCGGTTCGGGAGCGTGAGGGCCCTTCACCCCTCTCCCCTTCGGGCGGGAGGATGGCGAACCGTCAGCCTTGCCCCCGGTTCGACGATCCGGGGGAAGGGGTCATCGCCGTCAGCCAGGCCCGGAAAGCCCGCCAGGTCCCGGCGTCGACTTTGTGGCCGCCCGGATATTCCAGGCAGGTCGTCTCGGCCCCCAGGGCCTGCAGCCGCTGGCACAGCCGTCGGGACTGCTCCACGGGGACCAGGGGGTCCCGCAGGCCATGGGCGATGAAGGCCCGTCGGCCCGCAAGGGAAGCCGGTGCCTCCAGGTCCGGCAGGGGGAGGAAGAACCCGCTGAACACCGCCAGGGCGGCGATCCGTTCTGGGGCGCGCAGGGCGAGCGCCGCGGCCATCGCCCCGCCCTGGCTGAACCCCACGGCCATCCATCGATGCGGATCGATAGGATGACGCCCGGCGAGCTCGTCGAGAAGGCGGAGCAGCTGGCCCAGGCTTTCCCGCGCTGCCTCCAGGTCGGGCGTCCCATCCCCGTGCAGGGGGAACCAGGCGTAGCCGCCCCCGGGCAGAGGGAAGGGACCCCGCGGGCGGATGAGCCACCATCCCGGCGGGAAGGCGGTTTCGAAGACCGCCATCGAGCGCTCATCCCCGCTCCAGCCGTGCAGCAGCAGGGCGGCAGGGGCCTTCCCCTGGGAAGGCCCCCCATCAGGAGGTCGGATGTGGTGGATCAGGGACATGGGCGCGAGCTCCATGTAGTTGTTCGTAGTAGGGCACGAAGCGCAGCGAAGGGCCCGTTTATGCTGGGCGCGGGTGAAGCGATGCCCTCGCTATGGGTTTTGGGAAAAGGACGGGCACTGACGTGCCCTACTACGAACAGGTTGCGAACGGGGGAGTTGCGGAACCGAAGCCTGTAAGGCCCCAAGCGCCACCCCCAAGACCCCCAAATGAAAATACACAAAGCAAAAGGCCTTTGCCGGCGCGCCGGCCTGCTCCCGATGGCCTTGCGCGCCGGCAAAGGCCGGTGAATCGAGGAAAAGGCGCCCGGAGGGTGGGGCCGGGCGATCGCCCATCGGCAGGCCCTCATGCCGCTCGGGCCTGGGCTGGCTCCTCCACCCGTTCGAAGACCAGCCGGCCGTCCCGCAGGTCCACGCGGATGAAATCGCCCTCCCGGAACCGCCCCTGCAGGATCTCCATCGCCAGCGGGTCGATCAGCTCGCGCTGGATCGCCCGCTTCAGCGGCCGGGCGCCGTAAACCGGATCGTAGCCCACTGTGGCCAGATACCGCCGGGCCTCCGCGGTGACCTCCAGCCCCATCCGCCGTTCGGCGAGCATCGCCCCCAGCCGCCGGAGCTGGATGTCCACGATCTGGAGCAGATGCTCCATCGTGAGCGGGTGGAAGATCACGATCTCATCGATCCGGTTCAGGAACTCGGGCCGGAAGTGCTGGTCCAGGGCGCTGAGGACCAGCTGGCGCATCTTCCCTTCGTCACGCCCGGCCAGCTCCTTGATCCACTGGCTGCCGATGTTGCTGGTCATAATCAGGATCGCGTTCTTGAAGTCCACGGTGCGCCCTTTGCCGTCGGTCAGCCGGCCCTCGTCGAAGACCTGGAGCAGCACGTTGAAGACCTCGGGATGGGCCTTCTCGATCTCATCGAAGAGCACGACGGTGTAGGGACGGCGCCGCACGGCCTCGGTGAGCTGGCCGCCCTCCTCATAGCCCACGTAGCCCGGCGGGGCGCCGATCAGCCGGCTGACGGTGTGCTTCTCCTGGTATTCGGTCATGTCGATGCGGACCATCGCCCGCTCGTCGTCGAAGAGGACCTCCGCCAGGGCCTTGGCCAGCTCGGTCTTGCCCACGCCCGTCGGGCCCAGGAAGAGGAACACCCCGATGGGCCGGTTCGGGTCCTTCAGGCCGGCCCGGGCCCGGCGCACGGCGTTGGCGACCGCCCGCACGGCCTCCTCCTGGCCCACCACCCGCTCGTGCAGCCGCTCCTCCAGGCGCAGCAGCTTCCCCATCTCGCCTTCCATCAGGCGGACCACCGGGATGCCCGTCCAGGCGGCCACCACCCGGGCGATGTCCTCGGCGTCCACCTCTTCCTTGAGCAGGCGCTTGCCGCGGCTGAGGGCGTTGAGCTCCTCTTCCGATGCCCGCAGCTGTCGCTCCAGGTCCGGCAGGACGCCGTAGCGCAGGCGGGCGGCCTCCTCGTAGTCCAGCCGGCGCTCCGCCATCTCGATCTGGTGCTGGGTCTGCTGGATCCGCTCCTTCAGCTCCCGCACCTTCTGGATGACGGCCTTCTCCCGCTCCCACTGGATGCGCAGCGCGTCCGCCCGCTCCCGCAGCCCGGCGATCTCCCGCTCGATGGCCGCCAGGCGCTCCCGGCTGGCCTCGTCGCGCTCCTTCTTCAGGGCCTCCCGCTCGATCTCCAGCTGCAGGATCCGGCGGTCCAGCTCGTCGAGCTCCGTCGGCTTGGAATCCATCTCCATCCGCAGCCGGGCCGCCGCCTCGTCGATCAGGTCGATGGCCTTGTCCGGCAGCCGGCGGTCCGGGATATAGCGGTGGCTCAGGGTGGCGGCGGCGATCACCGCGGCGTCGGTGATGCGCACGCCGTGGTGCACCTCATAGCGCTCCTTGAGCCCGCGCAGGATGCTGATGGTCTCCTCCACCGAGGGCTCGTCGACGTAGACGGGCTGGAAGCGGCGCTCCAGGGCCGGATCCTTCTCGATATACTGGCGGTATTCGTCGAGGGTGGTGGCGCCGACGCAGCGCAGCTCGCCGCGGGCCAGCATCGGCTTGAGGATGTTGGCCGCATCCATCGGCGCCCCTTCCGCCCGGCCGGCCCCCACCACCGTGTGGATCTCGTCGATGAACAGGATGATCTCGCCCTGGGCCTCGGCGATCTCCTTCAGGACCGCCTTCAGGCGCTCCTCGAACTCGCCCCGGTATTTGGCCCCCGCCACCAGGGCGCCCAGATCCAGCTGCACCACCCGCTTGTTCTTCAGGCCCTCCGGGACGTCGCCGCGGACGATGCGCTGGGCCAGGCCCTCGACGATGGCGGTCTTGCCCACACCGGCGTCGCCCACCAGCACCGGGTTGTTCTTGGTCCGACGGGAGAGGATCTGGATCACCCGGCGGATCTCCTCATCGCGCCCGATGACCGGGTCCAGCTTCCCCTGCCGGGCCAGCGCCGTCAGGTCCCGCCCGTATTTCTCTAAGGCCTGGTAGGTGGCCTCCGGTGTGGGCGAGGTCACCCGGTGGGCGCCGCGCACCGCCACGAGGGCCCGCATCAAGGCGTCCCGCGTCAGCCCCCGCCGCCGCAGGGCTGCGCCCGCCGTCCCGTCGGCCCGATCGGCCATCGCCAGGAGCAGATGCTCCGTGCTGACGTAGTCATCCCGCATCGCCTGGGCCTCCCGCTCCGCCTGGCGGAGGGTTTCCGCCGCCGAGCGGGAAAGGCCCACCTCGCCGGCGCCGTAGACCTTCGGGCGGCCGGCCAAATAGCGCTCCAGCTCCTCGATCATCTCCTGCGGGTCGGCCCCGGCCCGGCGCACCACCTGCGGCACCACCCCGTCCGACTGGCGCAATAGCGAAAGCAGCAGGTGCTCGTTCTCGATGGCCGGGTGCCGGTATTCCTCGGCCAGCCGCTGGGCCTCCAGCAGGGCCTCCTGAGCCTTCTCCGTATACCGATTCAGGTTCATCCTCTCCACCTCCGAAAAGGGCTCGGAGAGGGCTCGGCCACAGACCCGGGACGGGGGGCGACCGGGCCACCCCCCACCCCGGATCCACGGCGGCGCGCCTCTCCGCCATCGCCCACATTACGATAAAGCCGTCAGAGGCAAATTAGAGCTCAGTTAACTTTGTATTAGCGGTGAGACCGTCCGATGGGGGATGATCGGACCATCGCGTCGCTGTGCCCCTACCATCCCGGCCGTGATCTCCGTCACCAGCCGTGGTGTGAAGGTTTTCACTATTATGAGCACCGGGGAAGGCTTTAAGATGAAGGTGGGAATCTGAACCAGGAGGGCCTGGATGATCCCGCATATCCCCGGCGACGAGTTCGTGATCGAGCGGAGGGTTCGCACCCGTCTGTTGCCGGTTTTCCCCGCGGAACGCCCCCCTGAAATCCGCCGGTCGGATTTTGAAGAAGTGTCGATCGGATACGATGAGACCACCGCCCCTCTGGAAGCCGCCCGCTGTATTCACTGTCCGGATCCGGCCCCCTGCATCCAGGCGTGCCCGTTCCACAACGACATCCCCACGGCCCTCTGGCTGATCGAACAGGGGGATTTCCTGCGGGCCGCCCAGGTGTTCCGCCAAACTTCTTTTCTCTCTGAGATCTGTGGAAGGGTCTGCCCGCCCCAGACCTGCCGGGGATCGTGCACTCTTTCCGCCTACGGCAAGCCCATCCACATCACCAAACTGGAGGCGTTTGTCGCGGACTTCCAGCGTCGCTACGGTGCCCTGGAGATCCACCGCGCGCCGCCGACCGGCCGGCGGGCGGCGGTAGTGGGCTCCGGCCCGGCCGGGCTGACGGTCGCGGAGTTCCTGGCCCGTCAGGGCCACTCGGTGACGGTGTTCGAGGCGATGCCCCGGCCGGGCGGCCTGTTGCGCTACGGCATCCCGGCGTTCAAGCTGCCCCGCGCGGTGGTCGATCAGAAGATCGCCGATCTCGAGCGGCTGGGGGTCCGGTTCGTCACCGGCGTCCGGATCGGGCGGGATCTCACCTTAGACGATCTGTTCGCCCAAGGGTATCAGGCGGTCTTCCTGGGGATCGGGGCCTGGCGGCCGGTGGAGCCGGACTGGGAGGGGGCGAACCTGGACGGGGTCTATATGGCGCTGGATTTCCTGATGCGGGCGAACGTTCCTCCGGAGGATCTCCCACCCGAGGGGCGGGAACCCCCGCGGGTCGGCCGCCGGGTGGCGATCATCGGCGGCGGCGATACGGCGATGGACTGTGCCCGCACCGCGCTCCGCCTGGGCGCGGAGGAGGTGACCATCTACTACCGGCGCAGCGAAGCGGAGATGCCCGGGAACCGGGAGGAGCGCAAGAAGGCCCGAGAGGAAGGCGTCCGCTTCGAGTTCTTGGTGGCCCCCGTTCGCTTCATCGGCGAAGGCGGCCGCTTGACGGCGATCGAATTCATCCGGATGACCCTGGGGGAGCCGGACGAGAGCGGCCGTCGACGCCCGGTGCCGATCCCGGGTTCGGAGTTCACGGTGCCGGTGGACGCCGCGGTCCTGGCCCTGGGCTTCCGGGGGGATCCCATCATCGCCCGCACCACCAAGGGCCTGGAGGTTTCGCGGGCGGGCCTCATCCGGGTGGATGAAGAAGGGCGCACCTCCCGGCCCGGTGTGTTCGCGGCCGGCGACGGCGTCACCGGGCCGGATCTGGTAGCGACCGCCTCGGCGGCGGCGATGCGGACGGCCCGAGTGATGCATGCCTACCTGATGGAGCAACCGCCGGTGGAGACCCTGGAGACCTCTCCGCTGGCGGAGCCTGTGCTCGCTTAGCCTGCCGGTCGCGCCGGGCTGGCGGGGGGACGGCCGGGCCTGGAAGCGAGGGGTGGAGGCGGATGGCTCACGCCATCGGCTTCCACCCCTTTTTGCTTTTATTTGGAGCGGGGGCGCAGCGTCATCAACGCCGGGCGTGTTGGGTTCGGTGGCGGATGGAATCGGGAGCGCGTTCGAATCGGATGCTGGGACTCCGGCCCCGGATATCGTGACGTGGACGGGCGCGTTGTGAGGCGAGGGGCACATTCCCGAAGCGTGGTCCAGAGGGGCGGGCGACCGCATGCGCTGGTTTCTCCCGTGATACAATCTATCCGGAAAAGCGGGCCTGTCTGGCGACGGCTTGCGGAGCCCTTCTCCAGCGCCGGAGGTGAGCATGGAAATCACCCTGACGATCAACGGCGAACCGCACCGGTTTTCCATCGCCCCATCCACGCGCCTGCTGGATCTGCTGCGTCGAGCAGGATATTACGGCGTGAAGCACGGATGCGACGACGGCTCCTGCGGCATGTGCACGGTCCTCTTAGATGGCACCCCCATCCTCTCCTGCGTCACCCTGGCGGCGAAGGTGGCCGGGCGTTCCATCCTCACCATCGAGGGCGTGGGACGGACGCCGGAGCTGGGCTGGCGGCGGACGGAAGGTCTGCATCCGGTCCAGGAGGCCTTCATCGAGACCGGCGCGATCCAGTGCGGCTTCTGCACCCCCGCGATGGTGCTGGCGGCGAAGGCCCTCTTGGATCGCAACCCCAATCCCACCGAGGCGGAGGTCCGGGAAGCGTTCGGCGGGATCCTCTGCCGATGCACCGGCTACCGGAAGCCGGTGCAGGCGGTGCTGCGGGCGGCGGCGCGGATGCGCGGCGAGCCGGTCCCCTCGGTGGAGGAAGAAGCCCGGCGGATGATCATCCCGCCGGAAGCCCCCCTCTCCCTGGGCGAGGTGTTCCCCGCCGGGGAGATCGTTCCTCCGGAACCCGGCGGGGGGGCGGGCCTCCAGACCCGGACGGTCGTCTTTCCCACGATGGTGTTGCCCCAGCCGGTCCCGGAGACTCGCGTGGTCGGGAAGCCGGAGAAGAAAGTGGATGCCCTGCGCCTGGTCCAGGGGAAGCCGGCCTTCGCCGACGACTTCGAAGTCCGCGGCATGCTCTACGCCAAGGTGCTCAAAAGCCCGGTCCCCCACGCCCGCATCCGGCGGATCGATGCCCGCCGCGCGCGGGAGCTGCCCGGAGTGGTGGCGGTGCTGACCTACCCGGACATCCCCCGGGTGGTTTACTCCACAGCGGGGCAATCGGATCCCATCCCCGGGCCGCTGGACACCTTCTCCCTGGATTCGAAAGTCCGCTTCGTCGGCGACCGCGTCGCCTTCGTGGCGGCGGAGACGCCGGAGATCGCGGAGAAGGCGCTGGAGTTGATCGAAGTGGAGTATGAGGAATTGCCCGCCATCCTAGACCCCCGCGAGGCGATGAAGCCCGGGGCGCCGATCATCCACGACGAGCCGGAGTATGTGCCCTTCGACGGATCGGATCCCTCGCGGAACTTGGCCGCCCAGATCCATATCGAGATCGGAGAGGTGGACAAGGGTTTCGAGGAGGCGGATTACATCTTCGAGGGCGAATATGTGGTGCCGAAGGTCCAGCAATCCAGCCTGGAAACCCACGTGGTGATCACTTACTGGGATGAGGACGATCGTCTGGTGATCCGCACCTCCACCCAGGTCCCCTTCCACGTGCGGCGGATCCTGGCCCCGGTGCTGGGCCTTCCCCCGAAGCGGATCCGGGTGATCAAGCCGCGGATCGGAGGCGGCTTCGGCGGCAAGCAGGAGGTCCTGATCGAGGACATCGCCGCCCATCTCACCATCGCCACAGGGCGGCCGGTGCGGCTGGAGTGGACGCGGGAGGAGGAGTTCACCGCGGCCCGTTCCCGCCACCCCATGCGCATCCGGCTGCGCACCGGCGTGAAGCGGGATGGCACCATCGTGGCGAACGAGATGTATGTGCTCTCGGACACGGGCGCTTACGGCTGCCACGCCCTGACGGTGGCCGGCAACACCGGCCACAAGGCGATGGCCCTTTACCCGGCGTGGGACGAACGGGGCGAGCCCCGGATCCGGTTCCACGCGGACGTGGTCTACACCAACACGCCGCCTTCTGGGGCCTTCCGCGGCTACGGGGTACCTCAGGGGTTCTTCGCCGTGGAAGTTCACATGGAGCGGATCGCCCGGGCGCTGGGGCTGGATCCGCTGGAGTTCCGGTTGAAGAACGCGCTGAAAGCAGGGCAGGAGCATCCCTTCAGCCGGGCCTGGAGCGAGGGCCGGGAGCCACGCCCCGAGATCGTGCACACCTGCGGGCTGCCGGAGTGCGTGCGATACGGCGCGGCCTATGTGGGATGGCACGAGAAGTTCGGGAACCCGGATTGGCACCAGGTGCCGGGGAAGCCCCATCTGCGTCGGGGGATCGGGGTGGCCTGCGTGATGCAGGGGACGGCCATCCCTTATCTGGACATGGGGGCGGCCAGCCTCAAGATGAACGACGACGGCTCCTTTAACCTGCTGATCGGCGCCACCGACCTGGGCACGGGTTCGGATACCGTCATCGCCCAGATGGTGGCGGAGGTCCTGGGCTGCCCGGTGGAGGACATCATCGTCTACTCCTCCGATACAGACTTCACCCCCTTCGACAAGGGGGCCTACGCCTCTTCCACGACGTATCTCTCCGGCGCCGCGGCGGTGAGGGCGGCCGAGCAGGTGGCCGAGCAGATCAAGGAGGTGGCAGCGGCGTTGCTCCGCGAGCGCGGGGCCTCCGTCTCCCCTGCGGAGCTGCGGCTGGCCGACCGTCGGGTCTGGGCGCCGGACGGTCGGAGCGTGACCCTGGAGGAGGTGGCCCTCGCCTCGCTGCATCACCGGGACCAGCGGCAGATCATGGCGGTGGCCTCCTACGTCTCGCCGGTCTCCCCGCCGCCCTTCGCGGCCCAGTTCGCCGAGGTCACAGTGGATGTCGAAACGGGGGAGGTGCGGGTGGACCGGTTGGTGATGGCGGTGGATGCCGGGCGCATCGTCAATCCGCTCACGGCCTCCGGGCAGGTGGAAGGAGGGATGGTCCAGGCGCTGGGCTATGCCGTCTCCGAGGAGATGGTCTTCGATGAGCGGGGGCGGGTGGTCAACCCACGCTTCGGCCCCTACAAGATCTTCCAGGCCCACGAGACGCCGGAGCTGGGGGTGATCTTTGTGGAGACCATCGAGCCGTCTCATCCCTTCGGCATCAAAGCGGTGGCGGAGATCCCGATGGACGGCGTGGCCCCGGCGGTGGTCAACGCGATCTACGACGCGGTGGGGGTCTGGATCACCCAGATCCCGGCGACCCCGGAACGGGTCTGGCGGGCGCTCCGGGAGGCCTCGGCCCGTTCTTAGCGCCTGGGCGCCCCAGGGGCGATCGCTTGGCCGAGCCAGTGCCGGCTCGCCCTACCGGCCCGGGGCCTTCCTCAAACAACCCAATGCGAAGGAGGTGAGGGGCCATGCGTGATGATGCTCTGACGGGTCCGGAGGCGACGGCGGGGGCTTCCTCTTATGTGGTCACCCGGGTGTTGCTCCTGATGTCGGATACCGGTGGTGGCCACCGCAGCGTCTCGGAGGCCCTCGCCGAGGGCCTGCGGGCTCTCTATGGTCCGGCGGTGGAGCCCCGCATCGTGGATGCCTTCATCCAGTATGCGCCCTTCCCGCTCAATCGGTCGCCCGCCCTGTATCCTTACATGGTGAAGCCGGCGATCGTGCCCTTCTATGCCCGGGCCTGGCATTTCGCCAACCATCCCCGCCGGGCGCGGCAGCTGGCCTACCTCTTCTGGCCATGGGTGCGGGATCGGATCGCCAAGCTCTTCACCGAGAACCCGGCCGATGTCATCGTCTCCGTCCATCCCCTGTTCAACGACGTCACCCTGCGATACTGGATGCAGGCTCCCCGCCGGGTCCCCTTCGTCATCGTGATCTGCGACATCGGCAACATCCATGCCCTCTGGTGCGCGAACGCGGATCTGGTCATCGCGCCCCATGAAGGGGCTCGGCGTCGCACCATCGCCTGTGGGGTTCCACCGGAACGGGTGGTGGTGACGGGTTTCCCGATCCGGCTGCGGTTCCGGGAGGTGCGGAACAGGCCGAAAACCTTCTGGCGGGAGCAGTTGGGCTGGCGGCCGGATCTCCCCACTGTGCTGGTGATGGGCGGCGGGGAGGGGATGGGGAAGGTCTTCGAGAACGCCCGGGCAGTGGCGGAATCCGGCCTCCCCGTGCAGATGGCGGTGGTAGCGGGCCGGAACGAGCGGCTGCGCCGCCGTCTGGCGGCGGTGGATTGGCCCATCCCGACGTATGTCTACGGCTTTGTGCGGAACATCCCGGAGATGATGGCGGCGGCGGATCTTCTGATCACCAAGGCGGGCCCCAACACCATCGCCGAGGCTCTGGCCGTCGGCCGGCCAATGATCCTCACCCACTACCTGCCCGGCCAGGAGGAGGGCAACGTGGACTACGTGGTGAACGGGGGCGCGGGGGTCTACGCTCCGGAGCCCGAGCAGGTGAAGGAGGCCCTGCGGGAATGGCTGACCCGCCCGGGGTTGCTGGAAGCCCTCTCCCAGCGTGCGACGGCCATGGGGTATCCGGACGCGGCGTTGGACGCCGCCCGCTGGATCTGGGAGATCGCCCATTCCAAGCGCCCGGGCTCGAAAGGGGCTTAGTGTCTGTCTGGAAATCGGGCGGGGAGGGGCCGCCTGGGAATTCGGTCGGTTGCCGATTCATGGACGGCCCCGTCGCCCCCACGCTCGGCCTCGCCGGAGGGCTCATCTCCATGACCGGGGCGAGGCCTCGCTCCTGGACACCTCGGGGATTCCCGGGAGGCGGATCGGTTTCCCATTCCGATGAGTTCAGGGAGGATCCCTTTCAGTGTGCAGAACGGATTAGATCGAGCGCTGTCGAACGTCCGGGGGATGGGACGTGGGTGCGGTTTTGCTTCTGACCGGCCGGCCGGGCGTGGGCAAGACCACCCTGATCCGCCGGGTGGCGGAGGCCCTGGGGGATCGGGCGGGCGGGTTTTTCACCGAGGAAATCCGGGGGCCCCAGGGTCGGCTCGGCTTCCGCCTGGTGACCCTGGACGGTCGGGCGGCGATCTTCGCCCACGTGGATTGGATCGACCGCACACCTCATCGGGTCGGGCGATATGGGGTGGACATCACCGTGCTGGATGATCTGGGGGTGGCGGCGATCCGGGAGGCTGTAGATCACCGGGAGGTCGTGCTGGTGGACGAGATCGGGAAGATGGAATTGTTCAGCGCAGCGTTCCGCGAGGCCCTGGAAGCGGTGGCGGCCAGCCCCCGCCCCATGATCGCCACCATCACCCGGAGCCCGCACCCCTGGGCCGACGCCTTCAAGCGTCGTCCCGGCCTGGAGCTTTGGGAGCTGACGCCCGCGAATCGCGAGGCCCTCCTGGGCCGTGTATTGCGATGGATTCAGGCGACGCTTCCGCGGTCCCGCGGCTGAGTTCCTTCTGAGGGGTTTTGTGGGGGGCATCGCCGCGATACGCTCATCCGTCAGTATTTAAGCGCGAACGTCATGCGCAACTTCAGGCGACAGGTTCGATCCAGGCGCCTTCGGGAGCGAAGCAGGCTAGGTCTTTCTCCAGGGCCCCTGGGGCCCTGGAGAGGGGGAAAATCCGTGGCGGGCCGATGCCCCGTTGCGGATTTCAGGTTCTCACGACCGGAGGGCTTCCTCGAGGATGTCCATCCCTCGGCGCACGAGCTCAAGATCCGCCTGAGCTCCCATATGGCCGATGCGGAACACTTTCCCAGCCAGCGGCCCCAGGCTTCCCCCCACCACCATCCCACGCGCCCGCAGGCGGCGGTCCAGTTCAGGCCACGATAGATGCTCCGGCACGCGGGCTGCCGTGACCGTGGGGGAGGACCATTCCTCCCGTCGGGGGAAGAGCTGCAGGCCCATGGCCTTCAGCCGCTCCCGACAGTAAGCCGCCGCCTCGGCATGCCGGCGGAAGACGTTCTCCAGGCCCTCCGTCCGCACCCGCCGACAGGCCACATTCAAGGCCGCTAAGGCATGCCAGGAAGGCGTATAAGGGAACCACCGATCTTCCAGGGCCGTCCGAAAGGGTCCCAGCGCGTCATATCCCGCGTATCCGACTTCGCGGACGATTTCCCAGGCCCGCTCGCTCACCGTGACGATCCCCAGATCCGGGAGCGCCGAGAGGCATTTCTGGGTTCCCACCAGGCACAGGTCGATCCGCCACTCATCGACTCGGAGGGGAACTCCTGCCGCGCTGGAGACAGCGTCCACATAGAAGAGGGGGACCTCGTAGCGGGCGACCAGGGACCCCACCTCGGCCACGGGGTTCAGGGTGCCGGAGGGGGTTTCGCAGTGAACCATGGTGACCATTTTCGGGCGGACGCGGCGGATGGCCTCCTCGACCCGCTCGGGGTCCGCGGCTTCGTCATAGTCAAACCGGACCACCTCGACCTCCGCCCCCAGGCCGCGGGCCATGTCGGCGATGCCGTCGCCGAACACCCCCGTGGCCACCGCCACCACCCGGTCCCCGGGGCGCAGCGTGCTTTTCAAGGCGCCCCAGAGGACCACCATCGCCTCCCCGGTCATAATCACCACGGAGTTGCGCGTCCCCAGGATGGCGCGGAGCAGATCCTGGGTCTCCGCATATAGCTCATAGTATTCCGGCTCGAGATCCGCGGATCCGTAATCCTCCTGGTAGGCGGCGCGGATCTCGGCCGGAACCGTCGTTGGGCCCGGGACCAGTGGAATGGCGTAGGTGCGCATGGGGGACCTCCGTGGGGGAGAATATTTTTGGGCTGGGGCGCCACCGAAGGCGGCGCCCCAGCCCCGAAACCCCTCCGAAGAGCTCGGATCTCGGATTGGGAATAAGGTGAAAACAAAACGCCGCAGCCGGAGGGCTGCGGCGTGATGGGCGAGGAGGGACTCGAACCCCCGACCTCACGGATGTGAGCCGTGCGCTCTGACCACCTGAGCTACTCGCCCTTCATTGCAAATTATAGCAATATCCTGGCTTTCAGGCAACCACCTTCTGGATCAGCGCGATGAGCGCCCGCGTGGCGTGGAGGAGTTCCGAGATCGAGATGTGCTCCTCCGGCGTGTGGGCGAGGGCCAGCGTGCCTGGCCCGAAGACGACCGCCTGGGCCCCGTATCGGGCGAAGGGCTCCGCATCCGTCCAGCTGGGCATCCCGCTCAGGCGGACCGGAAGACCTGCTTCGGTCAAGATGGTCGCGAGGGTCTGAACCAAGGGAGCCTCCGCCGGGGTCTCAAAGGGCGCGGAGAGATCGATCACCTGCCAGACTGCCGCATGGCGGGTCAACGTCGCTTCGATTTCCCCTACGAACGTCTCCCGGGGGATGCCCGGCAGCCATCGGATGTCCAGATGGAGCTCGCAACGATCCGGGATCACCAGCGCCCGTTCGCCGCCGCGGATGAACAGCGGGGTCACGGCGCCGCGGCCGATCAACGGATGCTGGGCCCGGATGGAGGGAAGGGATTCCAGTTCGCGCAGCAGCTCCATTGCCCCCTGGATGGCGTTCCGACCCCTTTCCACCACCGAGCCGTGGGCCGAACGGCCGCGGATCTCCAGCGCGAGCTCCATAGTCCCCGCTTCCGCAATGCCGATGCTTAAGTCGGTGGGCTCGATGGCCAGCACCGCCTCCGGCCGGCAGGCCCGGGCCAGGGCTTCCGCCCCACGCCCCATGTTTTCCTCGTCGACCGTGAGGGCGATGCTGACCGGGGAGCGCATGAGGCGATCGGGACCGATAACATCCAGGGCGACCATCAGGGCGGCTAGACCACCCTTTACATCTACACTGCCTAGCCCATATATCCGGTCTTCTTGCTCGACAGCGACATAAGGCTGAGGATGAGCCAGCGGCGGCACTGTATCTACGTGCGCGGTGATCAGGAGCTGGGGGCGCGGCTGAGGGTGGACAAGCAGATTCGGCCACGGGTAGCCGGGAACCGGGAAACGAGCGGCCGGGAAGCCGCGGACCTGAAGCCAATCCTCCAGGAACGCGATCAAGGATCCCTCTTCCCCATTCGGCGAGGGGATTTCGATCAATTGAACCAGCGTGGCGCGAAGGAAGTCTTTCAGATTCTCCATCGCTTTCGATCTGATGGTTTTGCCCCCGATCAGGTTGGCGGCAACAAGCGCAGGCCCAACCGTTCCATCTCCTGGACGACCTCCGGCCCCAGCCGGGCCTCCATCCGAAGAAGAGCATTGGCGATGTGCTCCGATGGAGCGAGCAACAATGCATATCGCACGGCTCGGCGAATCCAATCCCCGAAATGGCGAACCAGATCCTGTTCGGACTGCGGGGCTTTCTCCCAGGCCAGCAGTTCAGGCTCGAACTGGCGGACGAATTCCCGGGCCGTCTCAGGCCCTCCGAAGTAGAGACATATGAACGAAAGAACCCGAAAAACCCCATGCGAATAAATCATTGCTAATTGAGCGGTGGAAGGGACAATCGGCGCTCCCCGAATCGTCTGCGTCAATATCTGTTCTACCTGATGGATGTCCAGGGCGGATAGATGGTTGCGGTCTTCCCACTCTGCGATAGTCCAGTAAGTCTCAGATAGATCCGTCCCGGCTATCGCCTGCACAGCATACTGCTTTCCGGAATGGGAGAAGGAGTAAGCGGAGCTGCGGCCGCGGGCGCGAGCTTCGCGGAGCATTCGGAATCCTGCCCCAGGTTCTAGGTTGAGAATAGAGTCTACGAACTCTCCCACGATCGCTCCCGGCTCACGAAGGCCCATTGAAGCCGCTATCCGGGGATCAGCGAAGAAAACCCGACCGGTTTCATCGGAGAGCAGCACCCAGACTTCCGGAACATAGCGTGTGGGGATGCTGGAAACCATCTCCTCAACCTGCGTGGTCGGGAAAGGCGCCCTTTCGCGTAAATACAGCCCGCTCGCAATTAGAAGATACCCAAGCAAGTAGGCAAGATCGTGGACGGTGAGCAGAGGATCTATCGATCCATCGGCAAGATAATAGCTAGATGGCTCAGGGGAAATGGGGAACATAATAAGGAAGCTATCAATCCAGAGTCCCGCTGTGATCAGCAACCATGGGCGCGTGAGCCATCCGCCCAGGATGGCCAGGATCCAGGCTGTCGCGCCCGTCAGCGTTGCTATCTGCAGGGCGGAATACACGATCATTAGTGGGATTCTCAGCCCGTTCTCCGCAGAGCCCTGAAAGACGGGAAGATAGGCAAAGATCAGATCCAGGAGCCCATAGAGGGCTATCGAGGCCGCTAAGATCCCCCTCTGAATTCCCCTCAGGGCAGCGCGAAGAGAGTGGAGCTGGCTGGCAAAGAAGGCTACCAGCATCCCGCTGGCGATTACATACAGGATTTGATCGATGAGTGCTGCTCCCGCCCTCAGCAGATCGTTGTCAGAGGAGTAAACGATCAACCAAATCGCCTCGTTGAGCGCCCATAGAGCCAGGGTAACCACGAGAAAGGCTGATGTCCGGCGGGCCGGATGGTCCGGAGCTAAGGCGCGATAACCTCGAAGGGCCAGGATGACTGCTAAGAAGGAGAGCAAAGCAGGATACACAAAGTGCACGACGTATCTTGCAGCAGGGGTTCGGATAGCGAAGACCCACAAGGCGGCGCTACCAAGAACGCCACTGGTGAACAGGAACACATTTCGAATCTCCGGTTCCATCCAGGGTTTCCGGGAACCCAAGGGGAGCCTCCTCTCAGAGATCGCAAAGGCGCATCCTTGTGAGCGAGGCTCTGAGGCAGATCTTGTCAGCGGCCGGGATGGAATTGCCTGAATGATAAACGCCCGATTTCCCCAAAGATTTAAGCGCTTCCCCTTGGCTCTCTACGGCGCTCTCAGCCCTAAAGCGGCTGATACGATTGCACAGGCTTCGCCTATATGGCTCTCAACGTTTTGATGTAGATTATATCACCTTTCACCCTGTCCATCTAAGTTCGGTAGCTTCCGTTGATGCTCACGTAATCATGGGAAAGATCGCACGTCCATACCCAATTCTCTCCTTCTCCCAGACCGAGGTCGATAAGCACCCGAAAGGAGGGCGCCTGGAAGATGCGGCGGGCTTCTTCCTCGAAGTAAAAGGCGGGAGAGCCCCGATCGAAAAGCAGCAGGGGAGGCTCGTTCTCCCGCTGGATCCAGAGGGAGACCGCATCGGAATCGAACGTCACGCCGGCGGACCCAGCGGCCGCTAAGATCCGTCCCCAGTTCGGATCCTCGCCATAGAACGCCGTCTTCACCAGCGGCGAGCGGGCGATGTGGCGGGCGATCCATCGGGCCTCCTCCGGCGTGCGCGCGCCCCGCACCCGGATCTCCACCAGCTTGGTGGCCCCTTCTCCATCCTGGACAATGGCCTTCGCCAGCTCTATGCAGAGATCCGTCAGGGCCTCCTGAAAGAGCGGCATCGAGCGCTCGTCCACCCGTGCTCCTGACGCTCCGTTGGCCAGGATCATCACCGTGTCATTGGTGCTCTGATCCCCATCGACGCTGATCCGATGGAAGCTGGCGTCCACCGCGGCTCGGAGAAGCGCCTCCAGGTGATCCGGGTCGATCTCCGCGTCGGTGGTGATCAGGGCCAGCATGGTCGCCATGTGCGGGTGGATCATCCCGGCCCCCTTGGCCATTCCACCGATGGTCACTGGAACCCCATGGAGGGTGAGGCGGCGGACCCCCATCTTGGGGCGGGTGTCTGTGGTCATGATGGCGCGGGCCGCCGCTTCGCCTCCCTCTTCGGAGAGGGCGGGGACAGCGCGCATCAGACCGGCGCGGATTTTGTCGACCGGCAGAGGGACGCCGATCACTCCGGTGGACATCACCAGGATGGTATCCGGGGGGAAACCTAAAAGAAAGCCGGCGAGCTCGGTCACGCTGTAGACATCCGAGAGCCCTTTAGGGCCTGTGCAGGCGTTGGCGTTTCCGGAGTTGATCACCACCGCCCGGAAGCCAGCGCGTCGACGGGCCAGCAGCACCTGATCGTAACGAACCGGCGCGGCCTTGATCTGGTTGGTGGTGAAGACCCCAGCAGCCGTGCAGGGACGGGCGCTGGCGACCAGCGCCAGATCCAGCGCCCCGCTATTTTTGATCCCGCAGGCAACGCCGGCGGCTCGAAATCCTTGAGGCGCTGTGACACTCATGGATTTCCCTCCATAAAGGATCCGTGAACTCTGTTGCCTCTTCTCCTCCCCTCCGCAGGAGAAGTCCGGTTTCGGAGGGGTAGGGCCGCCAGGTGGCCCCGCCTACCCGAAAACCATATGCATTTGCAATTGGGTGAGGGGCCTCGGCGTGCTCGCCGAGGCGCTGATCCGATTTGGGAAGTGCGGATCTTTTGCGTAACCGTTATCCTCTTCCTTCGGTTCATTTTATGAGTTAACTTTTTCAGACCCTCCGTGGCCGTCCCCATAAGGAGAACACTGCCCTCCGCTGGTTCGTTGGAGAAGAAGCCTATGATCGGTTGTCGGGGTTAGAACAATCTTGCCACGTTAGCCGGATTCGTGGAGAATTATCTTATAGACCGATAGCTTCGCCATCAATCCCTTCGGAAGGCTGTTCAAGGCCTGTGCCATCGCGCAATCTTTCAACTCGCCTGCGGGTTTTGAGGCTGGGGCGGCGGCGAAGGCCGCGCCCCAGCCCCCAAAAAAGGATTTTAGTTATAAAAAACCACAGTTACTGGCCCAGGGG
>NZ_JANWXB010000400.1 GCF_025055495.1 Thermoflexus sp.
CCCCCTATTCCCCCGCCCTCGTTCCCCCCGTCGGTGTCTCGCTCTGTATTTTGTTTTTTTGTGGGTGTGGTCGGGGGGGGCGCGGGCCCCCGCCCCCCCCCCCCCCCCCCCGCAATGAATGCATGTATCCCCCCTCCCCGCGGCCCCTCAAGCCGCCGGGAGGGAGCTATACCCGCTCCATCGGATGCGGCGTTTGGCGATCCAGGGAGGCAGCACGGAATGGCTACACCCCTCATGATTTCTCCCGAACCAACAGGCTCAACCCGAAGCTGACGATCGAAAGCAGCACCGCGCCGATCAGCGCGGCCAGGAACCCGTGAACCTCCAGGGCGGTGAGGGCGGCCACGAGATATAGGATGACCGCGTTCACGACGAAGGTGAAGAGCCCCAGGGTGAGCAAGTTGAGGGGCAGTGTGACGAACAGAAGGATCGGGCGGATGAGGGCGTTGGCCAGGCCCAGCACCAGGCCTGCCAACAGGAAATCGCCCAGCCCGGCGCCAGCCCGGAACGAGATCCCTCCGTAGATCTGGGAGACCACCCACAGGGCAATCGTATTCAGGACCCAGCGCACCAGGAAGTGTCGCATCGATCCTCCTCCATTCATTGACGGGATGCTGTGCCGATGATCCCTCCCTCTCTGAACTCCCCCTCCTCCCCGAGGCCCAAAGGGGCTCCGGGGAGATTATGCATTAGATCGGCGGCCTTCCCGAGCCCGAAAATCTTTTTTCTTCCCCTCCCCACAACCCCAGGGGCCACAGGGAGGAAAGAGAGAAGGGCGGCCTGATCTCATTTCCCCCTCTTATTTCGCGGCATGGGGAGAGGCTCTTTCCTTCAAGAATGCATGTTTCGGGCATCCGGAAAGGGACATCCATCGTCCAGCCCGACGGGCCAGGCCGATGCTCCACTCGCGCAGGTGGCGCTGACGTTCCAGCCCCAAGCTGATCGCCGCCCCCAGGAGCATCCCCGCCACTACATCCAGCGGGTAATGCACCCCCCCGTAAACCCGGGCCCAGCTGATCCCCGCCGCCAGGCACATCCCGATCCGCCCCATCCTTGAATCGCCGGTCCATAGGGAAACAGCGATCGCCCATGCCACCGTGGCGGCGTTGCTGGGAAACGAGGAATCCGAGGGATGGTAAAACAACAGGTTGACCTCGTAATCCGTGAAGGGGCGGGGGCGGAAGTAAAGGGCGTTCGCGGCTTCCAGGATCAAACCGCTGAGGGGAACCGCCAGGATGGCCCGCAGGACGGCTGCCTGGCGCTTCGGATCTCCGGTCAGCCACATGGCCCATGCCAGCATGGCCAGCGCCGTGGGCACAGCATAGTCGTTGATCAGCAAACGCGCCAGCCCATCGATCCCGGGTGTCCGCCCAGCATACCGGTTCATGGCAAAGAACAGGGGGATGTCCCAATGCCAGATGGCAAGGATCGCAAGGATCGCAACGCCCCCACCGATCCAGCGAGCTCTTATCCGCTTCTTCCGGATCTCTAGGGGAACGCGGGTCGCGCGGGTGCCATCCGGATCTTCCGCCCGAGAGGAAGAGAAAGGCTGGGAAGCTATCGGCAGGCTGGCTTTCGTTCCACGGAGAAGGGATGGAGCAAGCACCTGCCCTGCCCGGAAGACAGCCCAGGCCCCCAGGATGGCGAGCCCGCTCATCGCGCTGAGCTCTGTTCCGGCCAGGCCCGGTGTCCAGATCTCAGGCACCCCGGCGAAGAACCCGATCCCGCTTCCAAGCAGGAGCAGCACCCCGCCGATCTGAAGGGGTCGGGAAGCGCATTCGTGGCCCCAGCGCAAGAGGATCACCCCGAGGGCCGCAGCCCATGCTGCCCCCATGTAACCGATGACCAGATACCAGGGAAGATAGGCGCGCATCTTTTGTTGCCGCCTGGATGGGATCCTCCTTCTTTCCGCCTTTCCGCGGCCCCGAGGACCGCGGGAAGGCAAAATCGAATATCGAGGGTCAGGACCGTCGAAGAGGATCCCGCCCGCCTCCAAGTCCCCTGGATAGGAGGTGCGCTGTTCATCTCCTCCCAGTGTCTTTAGGGGTGGAGCCGGGGGTCCTCGGCGCTGGCTCCGCCGCTGAAGAAATTTTGCTTTCCCTTCCCCACGGCCTAAAGGCCACGGGGAGGGGAAAGCGGGGCATCCCGCCCCGCCCAGCAGGCTTCCAATGGCATAACTTCTATACTATAAAATGGGAGGACGCAAGGCCACTGCTTTGTCCATTTTTCATTTGGGGGTTTTCGGGGGTGGTGCGGGGGGGGTTGGGCCCCCCCACCACCCCCCCAAGATGGTTGGGGGGGGGGGCCCGGGCCGTCAGGGCGGGCGTCGGGTACAGCCATCC
>NZ_JANWXB010000152.1 GCF_025055495.1 Thermoflexus sp.
GGGCCTTTGGAGACCGAAGATGGGGGACGTCGCCATGGAAACCCCCAACTTCCCTCTCCGCTTACCCGCAGATCCCGGCGCTCAAAGCGCCACCATGCCAGCATCAGGAAAACCAGCGAAGCTGTCAGCAAGCTCAGGAACCAGTCCAGCTTCAACCCATGGATCGCCAGCCCGCCCTGATAATACGCCAGAGGGGAAAGCTGATTAATGGTTTCGAGATCTGGATTGATCCGCGCCAGCGCGGTGATGAAGAAGCTGGCCCCCAACAAGAGGCCAGCTACCATGGCCGCCATGTTTCGTGAAGGCAGGATCTGGCTCAGGAAGATCGCCAGATGGGCGAAGAGCATCAGCACCGCCAGGAGGGAGAAGAAGGGCAAAGCGAGCGCCCCTGGGGTCACCTCCAGGCGCGCGGCCAAGGGCTTCCCCAGCATGAAGCCCAGCCAGGTCAGCCCCAGAATCGCCACCGTCGCGGCAGCGAAGGCCAGCCATCGCCCGAAGAAGAAGGCGGATCGGGAGATCGGATGCCCCATCAGAAGATCCAGCACGCCCCTCTCCTCCGGTTCCGCAAGCAACGACGCACCGACCAGCACCGCATAGACCCCGAGGATCACCGGCATTAAGGAGAAAAACTGGCTGTCCAGATAGCCTTCGGGAGTCGTAAATCGCTCGACCTCCCCAAAGAAGGCCAGCAGCTCCTTGGGGAACATCTGGAGCAGTCGTTCCCACGCCTCTCGCTGCTGAACGATCGTGTCATAGAACGAGAGGATATAAGCGCCCAGGACCGCGAGGGCGATCCCCCAGCCGAGGATCGCAGCCCGCAGGCCGTTCAGGGTGTAGCGGAAAATCGCCCTCATCGTTTCCCCTCCAACCCCCATAGGGTGGATGATTCTTTACCGAGGGTGCGGGCCGCCTTCGGCGGCCCGCATCTATGAAAATATGAAAAACCGAACAGGTCAAAGCACTGCCCCAGGAAGCGACTACCCGGCAATCTAAGGCGAGGGAGGGATCGGCCACTCCGGCAGAATATAGGGGATCGACTCCGGAGAAGGAACCGGAGTCAGAAGATAGACGTCCACCCAGCGATACCAGAGCACCAGGTCCTCATCGTTATATCCCAGATCGATGCGGCGGCCGATAATCCCCCCCCCGGTATCAGCGGCCAGCCCTATCCCGTAACCGGGCACATAAACCTTCCATCCCAGTCGGATCACTCGAGGATCTACCGCTACAATCCCACGTTGCATAGGGAGCCCCGTTCGAGTGCGGCCGAAGTATGAGGCGGAAGGATGAACGCCTGCCGTGGACCGGCTATACGAGGTGGCCAGCATGCGGACCCGCCGCCAGTATTCGATCGGCCCATCCGGCGTCTCCAGCGTGCGCACCACGATCTTCGTCCCATAGACCCAGACCCGGGGCTCCGGGGATCGAATCATGGTCTCATCGACGACCTCCCGCGCGACCTCCCGACCGTTTTCATAGCGCACCCGGATCCGTCGCTGAAGCACACCGTTTTGGCCAGGGGATCTCTGCACCCAGGTGTCCAGCTCCAGGTTGGGATCCGGTTCCCATACCGTCTGAAAGGGAATAGGGGTTTCCTCGATCTCGAAGCCTTCCGTCACCCGGATGACCTGGACGGTCTCTCCGCCCTGGAGGCGGCTCTCTTCACTGGGGATCACCCGATCCTGGCCATGCAACAAGATCCCCAGCTCCCACAGTAACTCCCGGACCGTGCGCGCAGTGGTGGAGATCACCTGGGTGCGCCCATCCGCTTCCACGGTGATGGGACGGGCGCGGAACAGGGCAACCTGCATCCCGCCATCCAGCGGCGTTTCAGGCCCGGGCAGCAGTCGATCCGTCGGGTCCAGAAACACGCCAGCCTCCCGCAGCGCCGCCCCCACCGTGGGTGCCGTTGACCAGATCACGCGTCGCGTTCCGTCTTCCAGACGCATCACCAGCGGAGCGGACCGCACCACCCGGATCTCTTGAGGAGGCCCTCGCCCATCGAGCTCCGGAGGTCTGGTTTCCCCTCGTCGGCCATCCACCCACAGCACGTCCCCCGGCCCCAGGGTGATCCCCGCTTCCGCCAGGATCTCCCGGGGATCAGAACGGAGGGTGTAAAGCTGAATCCAGCGAGAGGGCTCTACGCCGCGGCCCTCAATCAGGATGCGAACCGGTCTGGCCCTTCGGATGGAGATCGTGGCCGGAGGTTGGATCGGGTGCGTCAAGGGCGGGGAAACCGCATCCTCGGGACGGAGCATCAAGCCCGCCTCCCGCAACACGTCCCCCACCGTTCGTTGATGGGTTCTAATGGGGAGAACCTGATCATCGAGGAGGATGGTTACGGTCTGTTGGGAGCGCCAGTAACCCCAAAGGCAAAAAGCGCCCAGCCCAAGCCAGGCCATCCATTTAAGAAGCGTCCATCGGTTCATTGCAGCCAGCGCGGAACCTGGAAACCTCAAATGCTCCTCTCTCCCTGCGATCCGTTAGACCGCAGGGAGGCCGAGGAACCATTGAATCATTTTGGGGCGGGCGAGGTCGCCCCCAAACCTCCCCCGGAGCAAAGAAATCCCGAGTTCGTCCGAAGTGCTTTGTCCAGGTCCGGAAGGCCATGGCCCCTCCCCACGGCCCAAAAGGCCGCGGGGGGGAGAGAAAACATCTTTCGGGGGCGGTGCGGGGGCCGTGAGCCCCCCCCCCCCCCCCC
>NZ_JANWXB010000403.1 GCF_025055495.1 Thermoflexus sp.
GGGGCGCCGCCTTCGGCGGCGCCCCAGCCCCAAAACCCGCGGGAGAGCTCGGAAGCTGCCCATAGCCTTCATTGCTTCCATAAGCGGCAGCGAACTCACCGCATGCGTCCGTAAATTCCCAGAAGCCCAAGCCCTCTGGATTCTCCTCCCTGAAGCCCTTCGAGGCCCGAAGAGGAAGAATCCAAAAAGGAGGCTGCATGAGCAGCCTCGTGTAATTCGTTAGTAACGAAACACTGTCAGCTGTAATAATTAGAATCTGGTCAAAAGCCTTGCGCAAATGCATTTCTTTTTTATAATAGACATTAAGGTCTACGTCCATTGCTACGAGCAGACAGGGGATCGTGAAGAGGGGCAAAGCTGTTTGGGGCAGGGCTGCTCAGGTCGGTCTGCTCCCTGCTCAAAGACTAAGGAACCCTCAAGGAGGTTGCGATGCTTGCGAACATCCGGAAAGCGCCCGCAGAGGAAGCCGGAGATCAGGATCGCCTGATGGCTTTGCTGGCTTACATCATCGGGATCATCGTCCCCCTCATCATCCTGCTCACAGATATGAAGAACCGCCCCTTCCAGAAGTATCACGCTGTGCAGGCCCTCGTCGCCCAGGTCGCTTTAACGGTGATCTTCTTCGTTCTGGGGCTGATCCCCCTCATCGGCTGCATCACTCCTCTCCTGAGCCTGGCCGCGCTGGCGCTGTTCATTTATTACGGAATCCAGGCTTATCAGGGGAACTACTTCGAGATCCCCATGATCACCGCCTTTGCCCGTCAGCAAGGATGGCTTTCCTGAGAACGGGAGGCTGCGAGCAACGCCTTCCCGGTTTGCGCCGTCGGCCATTGTCTGAGAGATTGAGAAGGGAAGATCATCCTCTTTATTCCCCTTCTACTTCTAAAATGGGTTCTACACCGGGAAGCGGCGTGGAAGAGTCTGGGAATTCGGGGGTCGGAGTTGCGCATCTTCGGCGATCAGCTCCGACCCCAAATTCTTATTCGCACCGCCCCTTTGAGCGGTAGGCAATCGAAACGGAACCATCCTGCGCGGCCATCGCCAGTGCCCGAAGAGCGCAACGGTCCCTACGCCCTTAAGGCGCGATGAGATCAGAACAACATATCCACGAGATCCCGCTCGCGAAGCAACCGCCGGCGCCAGGAATGAATCTGGGGCACGATAAAGGGAAGCAGTCGCATGCAGTAATAAGGAGGGATAATCGGGACGCCCACCAGATCCCCAAAGGTGATCAGCAGAAAGAGGTGTTCCATGGATCCTCTCTGGCGCATGCTCGCCCGCACCATATCATGCAGGGCCATGCCATACAGGATCTCACCAATGGTTCGCCCCAGACGGCGCACGGGCTCCAGCTTCATTCTGTTCCCTCCTTTCGGATCCGATGGGATAATTAGGACGCGGATGACGGGTTACAATCTTAGCGCTCCTCATCGTTGGAGAACAGCGCCCTAGCCCCTCGACGAAGCGCCCCCCCATCAACCCTCAATCGGAAGCCTCCGGAGGAGCCTGACGTAACACCCACAGGAGCGCTCCCGCCAGCAGGGCCAGGGCCAGGGCCTTGTAAAGGGCAGAGGGGATTAACAGCGCAATCCCTCCAGCGACCGCCGCAAAGCCGTAATAAGCCAACCGGATCTGGTGAGGAGGCCACCCGGCATCCAGCAGGCGGAAATGCAGATGATCTCGCCCCCCCTGGGTGGGCCGCCGCCCTCGACGCCATCGATAGGCGATCAGCCACGCCACATCCGCGATGGGCAGCGCCATGGCCATCACGACCGTGGCCACCTTCGCGCCGCCGATGATCGACAGGACCCCCAGAGTATAGCCGAGGAAGAGCGCTCCGGAGGATCCCAGAAACAGACGAGCAGGCGACCAGTTCCAGGGGAGGAACCCCAAGCAGGCCCCCGCCAGGGCCGCCGGGAGCAACGCCACGCTGTGCTGAGGCGGATCGAGGCGATAGCCCGCGTGTAGAAACAGGACCAGTGCCACGATGGCCACTACTCCGCTGGCCAGGCCATCGATTCCATCCAGCCAGTTCACGGTGTTCATCATCCCCACCAGCCAGAAAACGGTCAGCAGAACGACGATCAGCGGCGGAAAATAAAGCGGGCGTCCGGTTAAGGGGTTGTTCACATATTCGATGAAAATGAGAAAAGGAAGGGCCAGAAGGGCGATCGAGGCTTGGCCCAGCAACTGCGGCCCTGGGGGGAGTTCCCGTCGATCATCGATCAGCCCCAGGATCAGGCTGAGCGTCCCGCCCAGCAGCAGGCCTGCCAGGCGGATGATCTCTTTTGGATCAAAGCGGGGAATGGGAAGGATCTGCGCGAAGAGGACGGCCACGACGAAGGCCAGCCAGAGCGCCAGGCCGCCGGTGCGAGGGATCTCCCCGCGATGCCGCCGACGTCCCCCCGGTCGATCCATCATCTCCAGACGATAGCCCAGATGCGCTGCCAGCGGGGCCGATCCCCGCGAAAACAGAAACGCGATCAGGAATACCAGCAAGGCCGCCAGAGGGAAGGGCATCCTCGCTCCGTTCCGGTTGTCTGCAGGAGGGATAGGGCTTCATGGCTGAGGCAGATGTCTCAGCGATCCGCTCTTAGAGAAGATCTACGATGAAATCGCTGAGCCGCGGCTGATCCGATCGGCGATGCGACGGATCTGCTGAAAGACCTCCCGGGCCGAGATCTTCCGATCCATCGGGAATCCCACATGGATCTGGAGATGATGGGGTTCCGTGCGCCGCACGGACAACCGGGCGATATAGGGATGGCAACGGCTCAGATCGCCCAGGCATTCCTCGATCACCTGCGGCGCCATCGCCCCCCGATACGCTAAGCGTCCCCCAGCCAGATCCATGTTCTCCCATTCCCTCCAGATGATCCGTTGAAGGATCTCCCGTCCGGTCCACATCGTCGGGTTGCCCCATTCGCCCTCAAAGGCCGGAGGCTGCCGGAGCCGTGCCCGCACGATCATCAGATCACGCCGCCCACGCCACCGGGAGAACAGCCACAAGAAGGGCACATCCCGGGGCTCGAAGACCAGCAGGAGCTCCACCTCCCGGAAAGGGGTTTTCGCCTCCCGCATCCTCAGCCGAACCAGCGACGTCCCCACCCACTCCAGCGTGGTCCGCTCACTGAGCAGCGGCAACCCATCCCGCATCCAGCGCAAAAGACGATGGCCTTTATGGACGTTCCATTGCATGCCCAGGAAAAACCACCCGACGATCAGGATGGCTCCTGTCATCAGGATCGGCACGCCCCAATCCATCCCCTGACCCCCATGGGCGGATTTGCCTTCATTATAAAACGACTGCTACTGGAGTGCTCTCCCCAGCCGGCCCAGAACCAGGGCTTGATTTCGATGGGATAGAGGTTACCCAGCTGGACTCCTCAGCGGTTCGCCTCCTCGGGAGACTTTGCGCGCCTCTCCACGTCCCTTCAGACCGTGGTGAGGGGGATGCAGGGGGGCATTCCCCCGCGTCCGATCGGTTCCCAACTACGTGATCTCTACAAAAATGTGGGGGGCCGCCGAAAGGTAACCTGCCCCCATCCTATCCTGGAAGAGAAGCACTAACCTGAATTAAAATAACTTAACCTGCGGTCCATCTTTGGGAGCCGGTGAAGTCGCCTCCAGCGGCCCACCGCCCCATATTCCCTCCGGGCTGTCGGAAGGAATCCCAGATCGCAGAGGCCCTTCATGTCTCGCGTTCGTCTGGATTTTCTCCTGGTGGAGCGGGGATTAGCAGAGAGCCGGGAGCGGGCCCAGCGGTTGATTCGCGCCGGCCGGGTGCGAATCGGGGATCAAGTGGTGGATAAGCCGGGAACCCTGGTCCCCGCAGATGCGCCGATCACGGTGACCGAGCCGCTTCCCTATGTGAGTCGAGGCGGCCTCAAGCTGGCTGCGGCCCTGGCTCGCTTCCCCCTCCCGGTCCGGGGAGCCGTTTGCGCGGATGTCGGCGCTTCCACCGGGGGTTTCACCGATTGCCTGCTCCAACACGGCGCCGCCCGGGTTTATGCCATCGACGTGGGCTACGGCCTCCTGGACCTGCGCCTGCGTCAGGATCCCCGGGTGGTGGTGATGGAGCGGACCAACGCCCGCTACCTGAGCTCGCTTCCGGAGCCCATCCACCTGGTGACCATCGATGTTTCTTTCATCTCCGTTCGCCTGATCCTTCCCAATGCGTATCGCTGGCTGGTTCCAGAAGGCCATGCGATTGTCTTGGTGAAGCCCCAGTTCGAGGCCGGTCGCTCCGAGGTCCGGCGCGGCGTGGTGCGCGATCGGGCGGTCCACGAGCGGGTGCTGCGGACGCTGATCGAGGGGAGCATCAGCCAGGGCTGGCGGCCCCGGGGGCTGATCCCCTCGCCGCTGCTCGGGCCAGCCGGCAATATCGAGTTCCTGCTATGGCTTCAAAAAGGGGAAGGACCAGCGGATCTGGACACGATGATCCGCGAGGCCTTCGCGGAGCTCGAGGCGCATCCTCCTTCGCGGGAATATTAAAACCCGTTCGAAGACGGAGCGCGCTTCGGCTGTGAGGGATCTAACGTCGAAGATCGGACTCTCTATTCTATTCTGCCGTGCTACCCGGCGCGTTTCTACACCCGAAAATTCCCAACCTTATCGGACGGGGAGGGCTGCCTCCAGCAGTCTTCTCCGCAGGGAGAACCGCTCGGAATGAACCCACAAGCGTCTCGCCCGCATCGATGGCGATGGGTGGTTATGGGCTTCGCCCTGCTCAGCCTGGTGGCGTTCTGCGGCCGGATGCCACGGCCGTTTTCCCTTCCCTCTTCTCCCTCTCCAACCCCTACGGTGACCCCCACCGCCACCGCAACCCCCTCTCCGACTCCCTCGCCGACGCCCACGCCTACTCCCACCCTTTCCCCCAACGAATGGTTGATGCGAGCTCGATCCGCGATGCGGATTGGGGCGTTCGAGGAGGCGGCGACGGCCTATGCGGCTGCGCTTCAGGGCCCGCTGTCGGCGGAACAAGCGGGGGAGGCATGGCTGGGAAGGGGACGGGCGTTGCTGGCGGCCGAGCGGCCTGCGGACGCAGCCCAGGCGCTGGGCCAGGCGCCTTTGGAGTCCCTACCTCCCGAATGGGCGAGATCGCTCTGGGCGCTCCTCGGGGACGCCCGGCGACAGGCGGGGGATCCAGCAGGGGCGGCCGAAGCCTACGCCCAGGCGTTGGCTTCCGGCTCTCCACTGACGGTGGAGCTGCGGATGCGGCGGGCGCTGGTCCTGCGAGAGGCCGGTCGCTGGGAGGCGGCTGCGGCGGAGCTCCGGGCCGCGCTCCCCCTTGCCCGGGACCGAAGTCAAGAGGCGGCGATCCGCGAGCAACTGGCGGAGACCTTAGAAGCCCTTCAGGCCCACCCCGCCGCTCTGGAGCAGTATCAGAGGATCCTGGCCTTCGCCCAGAATCCCGCTTACCGGGCCTTGATCACATGGCGGGCCGCTGAGGTCCTCCTGAGGGCTGGGCAAGCCCAGGTGGCCTATGATCAGCTCCAGCGCCTGATCCGTGAGGCCCCGAACACCCTCGGGGCCTATAACGCGCTGGTCCGCCTGGTGGAAGCCGGGATCCCGGTTCCGGATGACCTGCGCGGCCGGATCGATTACTTCGCCGGACAATGCCTCCCGGCGGTTCAGGCCTTCGAACGCTGGATCGCCGCCCACCCCGAGCACGGCGATGCCCACTACTACGCCGCGCTCTGCTATCGGAATCTGGGGAACCGGAACGCCGCCCACGCGCACCTGGACGCTCTGATCCGGGACCATCCGGAGGCCCCCCGCTGGGCGGAGGGATGGCTGGAGAAAGGGCGGCTGTGGATTCAGGAAGGCAACTCAAAGGCCGCCGTCGACCTCTGGCGGCGCTTCCTCGCCCGCTTTCCCGATCACCCCTTCGTCCCCCGCCTGCTCTGGGAGGCCGGACGTCTCCTGGAACGGAACGGCGCGGAGGCATCCGCGGTGGATTTCTACCGCCAGCTGGCGGAAGGATCTCCCGCCGATGCCCGCGCTCCGGAAGCCTGGCACCGGCTGGGAGTGCTGGCCTACGCCCGAGGGGATTTGGTCACAGCAGCCTCCGCCTGGGAGGCCTTGCGGAACCGGTATCCGGGCTCGCCATGGGCGCTGACCGCTCGATTCTGGCTGGGGAAGGTCGCCATCGCCCGCGGCGATCGGGCCCGCGCAGAGGCGGAATGGCAGGCGGTTGCCACCCAGGCCGCCGGGCGCTTCCTTGGAGAGCGGGCGCGGATGCTCTTGAACGGTCAGGATTCCCTGGAGGGAGGGCCTGTGCCGGCCTTTCCGGATCCGGAGGCTGGACGGGAGGAAGCGGAGGCTTGGCTGCTGAGCCGCCTGGGGATCACCGATACCACCGTTTTGCAGAACCCGCGCGTTTTATCGGATCCCGCCTGGCTGGCGGGCGAGGAGGCCTGGCGGATGGGATGGGTGGAAGAGGCCCGCCAGCTCTGGACGGGGGTGCGTCAGCGCCTGGATGAGGATCCCCTCGCCCTTTATCAACTGGCGCTGGCCTTTCGCGCACAAGGAGCCGATGCCCTGTCCTTGCAGGCCGCGGCGCGCCTGCTGGCCCGCCTGGGCGTTCGGCCCCAGGAGGCCCCACCGTTCCTCGCCCGTCTGGCCTATCCCACCCCCTATCCCGAGCAGGTGCTGGCCGAAGCGCAGCGTTACCAATTGGATCCCCTGCTCCTCTATGCCCTGATACGCCAGGAGAGCCTGTTCGATCCCTACGCCGTCTCCTCTGCTCAGGCCCGCGGGTTGATGCAGATCATCCCGCCGACGGCCCAGGCCATCGCCGGGGCGCTGGGGCAGCCCTACCGGGAGACCTGGCTGTATCGGCCGCAAGTGAATATCACCTTTGGCGTCTATTACCTGGCCCGGCAACGGGATCGCTTTGGGGGGAATCTGTGGGTCGCCCTGGCGGCATATAATGGAGGACCCGGGAACGCGGCTCGATGGTGGGAAGCCGCCCGAGGGGATGTGGATCTTTTCTATGAACGCATCACATTTGAGGAAACCCGGCGTTACCTGGAGCGCATCCTCGAGCACCTCAGCGTGTATCGATCGCTATATGCCTCCCATTCAGACAAATAGGGCTGGGCCTATCCCCCTCCAGGGAATTTTGGGGTGGGCGGGGCCGCCATCGGAATTTGCCCCTTCCCCTACCCCTCCCCACGCTGCTTCGCAGTGTGGGGAGGGGTGACCGGGCAGGTGGCCAAGCTGCCCACCCGGTCACCCCCGATCCCAAGTCTGCAACAGAGCGTATTCAATTGCCTATCCCCACCGCTCGAAGGACCCTAGGAAGAGGGAGAGAGGCTGGCCCCGCATAAGCGGAAGGCTCGGACAGGGAGTTGCGCTGTCCCTTCGTCTGGAGTTGAGCAGACATACGAGGGGGCTTTCCCCCCATCGTTCACGGGCCGACCAGAGATTTCGCCAGCCGCTCCTTTACGAACGTGATCTCATCCTCCCGGGTCCGCACCTCGCCATCCAGGCGGGCCGCTCGCAGGGCCCGCAACATCCGCCCGATGGCGGGGCCGGGCGGGACCCCCAGCCGCCGCAGGTCATCCCCTCGCAGGATTGGTCGCACCCCTCGCCAGTGATGAGCATATTGATAGAGGTTCTCCCGGGCCCGGCCTGGAGGGGCCGCGACCCAGATCACAAAAAGGGCCGCCGCTGGATAAGAGTCCAGGTGCTCGGCGATAGTGCTGGGCTTCAACGGCTCCGCCAGCCGATCCAGCTTCCCCCTCACGTCGTGAACGCCTCGCAACACGTCCGCATCCCGCGCGGGGAAGCGCAACCGGCGGATCGCCTGCTCCAGTTGGTCGGAGGGCAGACGATAGACTATTAACCCCCACCCGGCTAAGATCCGCCAGCGTTCCGGTGCCCCTTCGATCGCTTTCCACTCTCCCTGCTCCAGCGCGGTCCGCATCGCCCGGAAGCGCTCCTGCAACCACTCATCCGCCTGAAGCCCGGGCATCACGAACGCGAGCGCCCGCCATTCCTCCAGCCGGGCCAGAATGCGCTCGGGTTCTGCCTCGGCCAGGATCAGCTCCATCTCGTGGCGGATCCGCTCCCCGCTCACCCGAGCCAGGAGGTCCACCGCATGGTGGATGAGCTCCTCGGTCCGGGGCTCCACCCGGAACCCCAAGCGGGCCTCCAGACGGGCCGCCCGGAGGATACGAGTGGGATCTTCCACGAAGCTTAAGGAATGCAACACTCGGATGAGACCCCGCTGAAGATCCTGAAGCCCGCCGTAGAAGTCCAGGAGCTCCCCGAATCGATCCGGGTTCAGGCAAACCGCCAGGGTGTTGATCGTGAAATCCCGCCGGTGTAGATCCTGCTTGATCGAGCTGGGCTCCACCTGGGGCAGGGCGGTGGGGTGGGCATAGAACTCCCGGCGGGCGGTGACGAAGTCGATGGCCTTTAACCCCTCCACCCGCCCGGCCGGCGTGGTGATCGTCACCCCTTCCAGCAACCATTTGGCCGTCCCAAAGCGCCGATGAGCCACCACCCGCCCCCCGTGATGCTCCCGCATGGCGTCCGCCAGGGCGATGGCATCCCCCTCCACCACGATATCCACATCGACGATGGGATGGTTCAGGATGAGATCGCGGACCAAGCCGCCCACGAAATAAGCGATGAAGCCCATGGACTGCGCCGTCGCGCCGATCTCCCGCACGAGGGCCAGCCAGGCGGGTGGGAACGCAGCCTCCATCGCCGAGGCCACGCTGAGGCGAGGGCGCACCCGCAGACGCTCTCCCCACAGCTTGATCAGGTCAGTTCGGGTGACGATCCCCACCACCTCGCCGTCTTCGACCACCGGGATCTGTCCCCAGCCGGTCTCGATCATCAGCCGCTGCACCTTCTCCACCGGGTCGGAGGGGAGAACGTAGACCTCTCCCTTCTCCATCACCCGTTCTACGGGCTGACCGCTCAGGCCGTGCTGGAGTGCTCGATCGACGGCGCGGCGCGTCAACAATCCGATGACCCGGCCACCCCGGACCACCGGGAAGCCTTCATGGCCGGTCCGCTGCATCTCCCTCGCCGCCTCGCCGATGGGGAGATCGGGCGGAAGAACACGGACCCCACGGGACATGATCTCCGCCACCGTCACGGCAGGCCGGATGTAATGGGGCAGGATCCGCAGAAGCTCCTCTCGCACCTCTGCGAGGGAACGATCCCGGATCACCGCCGCCGCGGCCCGAGCATGGCCACCGCCGCCGAAGTGAGCGGCCACGCCACCGGCATCGATGTCATCCGTGGTGGTGCGGCAGACCATCTGGATGTGCCCGTCGAATTCCACCAGCATGAAGAGCGCGGACGGCTCGAAAAGATCCCGGAGCCGATGGGCGACAGTGGAGACCTCCTCCATAAAGCCATCAGCCCGGGCCGCGGCGATCACCACGATATGGCCTTCGATCTCGCGGGTCTCCGCCGACTCCACCAAGCGATCATACAGGCGGCGCTGGGCTTCCGACATCGGATGATGGAGGAACTCGCCCAGAATCGTGAGATCCGCTCCGCGCTCAATCAGCCAAGCGGCAGCCCTCAGATCGCGGGAAGTGGTAGAGGGATAGGTCAGGGAGCCGGTGTCTTCGTAAATCCCCAGCAACATCAACGTGGCCTCCACCCATGTCAGGCCGATCCCCCGCTCCGCCAGCCCCTCGACCAGGAGCGTGGTGGTCGCCCCGACGGGCTCGCCATGGTAGGTCCAGCCGGGAGGCAGATCCCGCGCCAGCGGATGGTGATCAATGATCTGCACCCGCGTCCGAGGCCCCATCCCCCGCACCGTCGCCATCGTCTGGGCATCCACCAGGATGACCTGATCCACGGGGCGCCGGACGAGCTCATCCGGGAGCATAAACGGCAGCTGATCCCCATACAGGTTGAGGAAGGCGCGCACATTCCGGTTCACCCGACGGGGGAGCACCGGGATCGCCCGCGGGTAGAGCTTGGCCGCCGCCAGCTGCGCGGCCACCGCGTCGAAATCTGCGTTCTCGTGAGTGAGGATCAGGGTCAGGCCCTCTTCCATCGGTCGCTCCGCCAATCTCTCCACGCCGCTTCCGATTCCCACGACGGATGCTATTCGACTTTTCCGATGACAACAGTTCTTCGAAGTCCGCTCAAAAACAAAGGGCTCTACCAAAAGCCTGCGATCGGGCAAGCCATGAATCCCCAGCCGGGAGCGCTGTAATGGCAGCATGACAGCGCACTAAGGTTGGATCCCTGTCCCGAACTGACGATCGCCGGCATCTCCCAGGCCCGGCACAATGAACCCGTGGGGGTTCAGATGGCTGTCTACCGCCGCCACATAAACAGGGATCTCCGGATGGGCCCGGGCGAAGCGTTCCAATCCCTCGGGAGCAGCGATCAAGCCCACAAAGACAATATGCGGAACCCCCCATCGCTTCAGGATATCCGCCGCCGCCACCGCTGATCCGCCGGTCGCCAGCATCGGGTCCAGAATAAAACACCAGGTCACCGTGGGCTGGGGAGGCAATCGGTTGTAGTATGCGATCGGCTGCAGGGTGCGCTCATCGCGATAAATCCCGAGATGCCAGACCTGGGCCTCGGGGAACATCTGCAGGGCGCTTTCCACCATCCCGAGCCCGGCCCGCAGGATGGGCACCAGACCGATGGTTCCCCGCAGGCGCTGCCCTCGAGCTTCCCCCATGGGCGTGCTCACGGGGACCTCCTCCACTTCCAGATCCTGGGTGGCCTCGTATAACAAAAAGGGAGTGATCTCTCGAAGCAGCTCCCGAAACCGCTTGGGGCCCGTTCGCTGATCCCGCAACTCCGTGAGCTTGTGCTGAACGACGGGATGGCGCACGATCCGAATTTGAGCCATGGTCATGCTCCTGAGAGGGAAATCTTTTGACCGGACAAGCTCTACAGAACCAGAAAGACCATCGGATCCAGGATATCCCCATATGCTCCGTTTCGCGCGCCCTCTTTTTTCACCGTTAGATGGATAAATCCTCTGGATCCCGCTCGCCCCAGAGGCTGTCCGGTTTGCACCCACTCCCCCGCTTGCACCTCCAGAGCGCCCGGCATGAGATGACCGTAAACCGTTACATAAACGCCGTCCGTCCTTTGATGCTGAATCCGAACCTGTGTCCCGTAGGGATGATCCGGACGCTCGGCCGCCATCACGACCCGCCCTTCCGCAGCCGCATAAACCGGTTCACCGGGCGAGGCATGAAAGTCCACCCCTTCATGGCCCGGCAACCCCCACGCCGCAAAGGATACCGGATCGACTCCGAAGGCGCGATGGATCACCGGGGATTTCACCGGAGGATGCAGCCAGCGTCCCGATGGATGGACGGGCAACCCCTCCAGGGTCCCCCGAAGGATCTCCAGCCCCTCCTTTGGAACCCAGCCCGGATGGGCTGCATCCGGGAAAGCGATCTGAACCCACTGGCCGTCTGCAGTCTGTGCCAGGGCCTCGCGATCCGCACCCGCAGGAAGCTGGCCCAGGATCGGCGCTCCAGGATCTGGATCCCGACGGACCACCCGGGGGGCTTGGGCGCGAACCTGCGGAGGCTGTGCCAGGAGGACCGGCACCGTCTCCGGGATCCCGGCGATCACCCGGGTGTAGGCGGCCGCGATCCAGGCCCGTTCCCGACGCATGGGATCCACGATCGCCCACCACGCCCCATCCGCGCTCTGGCCCACCACCTCCACCTCCGTGCCAGCCTCCAGGCGACCGATGATCGGCGCAGAGAATCCCGGCCCGCTCCGGACGTTCAGACGATCCGTGGTGACCACCCAGAGCCCTCGGCCCAGGCGGGTGCCATGGGCCGTCCGAGCGTCCAGGATCCGTTGCAGGCGCTCAGGAGTTGAGGCGAAGAGCGGATCCAGACGAATCGAGGGCCGGCGCTGACGCAACCAGGCGGCGGTATGGCCCGGGCGGCCATCCGGGAGGACCAGCGACACGATCAGCGGATCGCCTGGAAGCGCCAAGGCGATCTCCGGGTTCATGATGGGGATCACCCGGAACCGCTCCACATAGAGGCGCGAGGCTTCCATCCATCGCCAGTCTGCCCCTGCGGGCAGGAGCAACACATGCCACACGGTGTTCATCGATCCTCTGCAGGGCAGATCGATTGCTCAGAAGAGAGGCACCGAGGCAAACCCCGTAAGCTTTGGGAAGGTTCGGTGGCGGAGCCAGGCACCTTCGACACCCAGCTCCCCCCCGAGCTCCCCGAACCCTAAGCGATCCCTCACGCACCGCGAGGATTTGCAGCGGCGGGCCTGGGACCCGCCCCGACTCCATTCCTATTCCGACAGAGTCCTCAATCTGGCGGCTTCTTCATCTCCTGGGATCCCACCGCTCCCCTCGCAGCGATGATCGATGGCCGGCGATGATGCCATGGTGTGGCCTGCTCGTAGGCATAAGCCGCCCGCAGGATCTTCTCCTCGCCCAGGGCGGGCCCCAGGATCTGCAAGCCGATCGGCAAGCCATGGTTATCGAAACCGCAGGGGAGGCTGATGCCGCAGATCCCGGCCAGGTTCGCCGTGATGGTGAAGATGTCCGCCAGATACATCTGAAGCGGGTCCGCGGTGCGCTCCCCAAGTCGGAAGGCTGTCGTCGGGGAAGTGGGACAGACAATGACATCCACCTTCTCAAAGGCCTGCTCGAAATCCCGTCGGATCAGGGTGCGCACTTTCTGAGCTTTCAGATAATAGGCATCATAGTAGCCGGCCGATAGCGCGTAAGTCCCCAGCATAATCCGCCGCTTTACCTCCGGTCCGAATCCATGTCCGCGAGTCAGGCGATAGGTATCCCAGATGGTTTCCCCCTGGATCCGGAGGCCATACTTGACGCCGTCGTAACGGGCCAAGTTGGCCGAGGCCTCGGCGGGGGCGATGAGATAGTAAGTCGGCAGGGCATAGGCGGTGTGCGGCAGGGAGACTTCGACCACCTCAGCTCCCAGTTCGGCCAGCACCTCGATCGCCTCTCGAACGGCCGCCTCCACCTCGGGTTGCATCCCAGGGGTGAAATACTCCGGCGGAATCCCCACTCGCATGCCCTTCAGGTCAGGAATCAGAGCCCGGGTGTAATCGGGAACCGGCGCAGGCCATGAAGTAGCGTCCTGCGGATCCGGTCCTGCGATCCACTGCAACAGGATCGCCGCATCCCGCACATCTTTGGTGATCGGCCCGATCTGATCCAGGGAGGACCCGTAGGCGACCAAGCCGTAGCGGGAGACCCGGCCATAGGTCGGCTTCAATCCGACCACCCCGCATAGCGCCGCCGGCTGGCGAACCGAACCCCCTGTATCCGTGCCGAGGGCGCCCGCGCACAGGTTAGCGGCTACCGCCGCGGCGCTGCCTCCCGAGGAGCCTCCCGGCACCCGTTCCAGATCCCACGGGTTGCGCGTGGGACCGAAGGCGGAGTTCTCGGTGGACGAGCCCATCGCGAACTCGTCCGTGTTCGTCTTCCCCAGGAACACCCCGCCAGCCTCTCGCAATCGGGTCACCGCCGTGGCCTCATACGGCGGAACGAAGTTCTCCAGGATACGGGAACCGCATGTGCAGCGCACACCCTGCACGCAAATCACATCTTTAATGGCCAGAGGGATCCCATTGAGCGGGGGGTGCGGCACCCGCGGATCCCGCCGCCACGCTGCCCATCGAGCGTCTGCTTCCCGCGCTTGCGCCAGCGCCAGATCCGGGGTCACCGTCAGATAGGCATGCAAGATCGGATTCAGGGCCTCGATGCGCGTCAGATAAACCTCCGTGAGCTCTACAGCCGAGATCTCCCCCCGGCGCAAGTGCTCCAGGGTCTCGTGGATCGTCCATTCATCAGGGGTCATATGCAAGCCTCCTTACCTTGAAGTCGGCGAAGCCTCAGCGCTAACGTTTGGCAGATCCTCACCCCGTCGGCTCCCGAAGCGCCGATCTTCTTCTCCCCCTTCGCCACGGGGAGCCTCTCATTCGAACTCCAGAATCGGCTGCACCTGGAAACAGCCATCGGCCTGGGCGGGGGCGTTCTGAAGCAACCGTTCCCGCGGCATCGGCTCACCCGGCTCATCGGGTCGGAACACATTCCGGATTGGCAGGACCGTTGCCGTGGGGGCGATGCCTGAGGTGTCGACCTCCTGAAGCTTGCGGAAATAATCCAGGATGGCAGAGAGCTGCTCCGCATACAGGGCTTTCTCTTCCTCCGTTAAAGCCAGCTTGGCGAGCTCTGCGATGTGCTCCACTTCCCCACGGGAAAGCGCCATGGCGACCTCCTTGGATGCAGACCGGATGAGGGATAGGGCTCGCTCCATGCTTCCGATTATAGTGGAGATGGGGGGGCGCGATCGATTCGTCCGGGGAGATGTTAGGAGCGGGCGGGACTACCGAAGGCGGCCCCGCTCGCTCCCAGTGGTTTCTCTAAACAGCGTCGGGGATGGCCCCTTCAGGCCATCCCCGACGCATACGCTCTCCAGGGTATTGGAGGGAGAATTAGGGGGGCAGATCACCCTTCCTTCCCATCCTCCTCAGGCGCCAGATCGAGCAGGCCCAGCGGCAGGCGCGGCAGCTTCGGCTTCTCCTCCTCCCGCCCAAATCGGATCACCTCACCGGAATCCGTGATCGCCTCCACCGACACCGCGAGGGATTGGAGCTCCTTCACCAGCACCTTGAAAGAGGCGGGCAATCCGGGCTCTTCAATCTTCTGACCCTTGACGATGGCCTCGTAGGTCTTGACGCGGCCCTGCACATCGTCGGACTTGACCGTAAGCATCTCCTGGAGCGTGTAGGCCGCGCCGTAAGCCTCCAGCGCCCAGACCTCCATTTCGCCGAACCGCTGCCCGCCGAACTGCGCCTTGCCACCCAGGGGCTGCTGGGTGATCAGGGAGTAAGGGCCAGTGGACCGGGCGTGCACCTTGTCCTCCACCAGATGGGCCAGCTTCATCATGTAAATCACGCCGACCGAAACCGGCCGATCGAAAGGCTCACCGGTCTTGCCATCGTAGAGGATCATCTTGCCCAGGATCGGCATCGGCTGTCCTGTCTCCAGCATCACCTCCGTGGCCCGCTGGCGGATCCGCTCATCGGGGATGTCTCGCGTGTCCACCCCGAAACGCTCCATCCACAGCCGCAGCCCCACCAGGATGGCCTTTTCATCCGCTTTCCGGCGCTCCTCCGGGGAGCGCGGATCATCCTCGAACACCAGGATCTCATCCGGATCGTAGCCCCTGTCGCGGAGCCACTCGCGGAGATGGCTGCGCCGGGCGTAGATCTCATCCGTGGCCAGGCGATCCACATCGTAGCCCCGAGCACCCAGGATCGCCGAGAGATAGAGCAAACGGGCCTCCTCATCGTCCCGGAGCTCCGAGAGATCGTAGCCGTGGGCTTTCAACCAGCTCCAGCACTGGCGCCGGGCATCCTCCCAGGCCGTGTCGATCATCCAGGCGCGGGCCAGTTCCGCCTCGATCTCCTGCTCATCGGCCCCGTCGAACACCGGTGTGATCGCCCGGAAGCCCAGCCGCGAGGCCGCCCAGCCCAGATGGGTCTCCAGGAGCTGCCCGATGTTCATCCGGCTGGGCACCCCCAGGGGGTTCAGGATGATATCCACGGGAGTGCCATCGGGCAGGAAGGGCATATCCTCAATGGGCACGACCTTGGAGATCACGCCCTTGTTACCATGGCGGCCGGCCATCTTGTCGCCCTCCGTGATCTTCCGCCACTGGGCCACCGAGACCCGCACGACGGCGTTCACGCCCGCAGGGAGCTCCCGATACTCGTCCCGGGCGAAGAACTTCACATCGATCACTTTCCCGTGCTCACCGTGCGGCATCCGCAGCGAGGAGTCCTTTACATCATGGGCCTTCTCCCCGAAGATCGCCCGGAGCAGACGCTCCTCCGGGGTCATCTCCCGCTCGCCCTTGGGCGTGATCTTGCCCACCAGGATATCGCCCGGGCCGACCAGCGCCCCGATGCGGATGATCCCGTTCTCATCCAGATCCCGGAGCTGTTCCTCGCCCACGTTGGGAATGTCCCGCGTGATCTCCTCCGGGCCCAGTTTGGTCTCACGAGCCTCGGCTTCGTGCTTCTCGATGTGGATGGAGGAATAGATATCCTCCCGCACCAGTCGCTCGCTGATCACAATCGCATCCTCAAAGACCTGGCCCTCCCAGGAAAGGAAGGCCACGACCAGATTGCGGCCGAGGGCCAGCATCCCCTGATCCGTGCTGCTGGAGTCGGCGATCACCTGGCCCTTCTTCACCTTCTGGCCCTTGAAGACCAGAGGACGCTGGTGGATACAGGTGCTTTGATTCGACCGCTGGAAACGCCGCAGCGGATAGCGATACAGCCGCCGGTTCGCGCCCCGGATCACGATCTCGTCCGCGGTGGCCTGGACGACCTCTCCATCGACCTCGGAGAGGAGGACGTGGCCGGAATCCCGGGCAGCTACCCGCTCCATCCCGGTCGCCACGATGGGAGCCTCCGGGCGCAGGAGCGGCACCGCCTGACGTTGCATGTTGGAGCCCATCAGGGCGCGGTTGGCGTCGTCGTGCTCCAGGAATGGAATCAGGGAGGCGGAGACCCCCACGATCTGCCGCGGGGCGACATCCATGTAGTCGATCCGCTCCGGGACCTCCATCATGAACTTGCCCATATGACGGGCGGGGACGCGGGCCTGCTGGAAATGTCCCTTCTCGTCCAGCTCCACGTTCGCCTGGGCGATGACGTAGCGCTCCTCCTCATCGGCGGTGAGATAAACAATCTCCTGGGTCACAAAGGGCTGGACCTTGATCTCCTCCAGCGGCAGGCGGGCGATCCGCTGGGCCAGGGCCGCGTCCACCTCCGTCCTGGCCGGCGCGATCATCTCCCCGGTCTCCGGATCCACCACGTCCTCCCGCAGGATCCGGCCGATCAGGAGCTCCGGCCGGTTAGGCACCGCCCGCACCACCTTCCGATAAGGGGTCTCGATAAACCCGAACTCGTTCACCCGGCTGTAGATCGCCAGCCGGCCGATCAGACCGATGTTCGGCCCTTCCGGCGTCTCAATCGGGCAGATCCGGCCGTAGTGACTGAGGTGGACGTCCCGCACCTCGAAGCCCGCGCGCTCCCGCCGCAGACCCCCCGGCCCCATCGCCGAAAGGGTGCGCTTGTGCGTGAGCTCCGACAGCGGGTTGGTCTGATCCATGAACTGGGAAAGCTGACTCGAGCCGAAGAACTCCCGCAGCGCGGCCATCACCGGACGGATGTTAATCAGCTGCAGCGGGGTGACAGTGGCGGGATCGGCGATGCTCATGCGTTCCTGGATCACCCGCTCCATCCGGCGCAGGCCTACTCGCATCTTGGCCTGGATCAGCTCGCCCACCGTGCGCACCCGCCGGTTGCCCAGATGGTCCATATCATCGGGCGGCCGTAGTCCGTTGTTGATGCGGATGATCTCTTTGATGATGGCCACAATGTCCCGTTTGGTGATCGTGCGATGATGAATCGGAATGGAGAGCTCCAGCCGTCGGTTCATCTTATACCGGCCGACCCGATGCAGATCATACCGGTGCGGATCAAAGAGCTGGGCGGCGAGGAACGAATAGGCGTTCTCCAGCGTCGGCGGATCGCCCGGGCGCATCCGGCGGAAGAATTCGATCAGGGCCTCCTGGGCTAGGGTGCGACCCTCCCGGGGCTCCAGCCGGCCCTCCTGGCGGATCGTGCTGAGGATGTAGGGATGATCGGGATGGGTGTCCACATCCTTAAAAAGCTCCAGGAGCTCCTCGTCCGTCCCCTCTTTCAGGACATCGCTGATCCCGTCCTCCAGCGCAGCCAGGGCGCGCAGGAAAAGGGTGACTGGCACGGTGCGACGGCGGTTAAAGCGAAGGATCAACAGGTCATTGCGCCGGGTCTCGAACTCCAGCCACACCCCCCGATCCGGGATCAGCTTAGCCATCGCCAGAGGGCGGCCCAGCGAGGGATCCTCTTCCACGTCGAAGTAGACGCCGGGCGAACGGATGAGCTGGGAGACCACCACCCGCTCTGTGCCGTTATAGATGAACGTGCCGTTGCGGGTGATCCACGGGAGCTCCCCGAAGAAGACATCTTTCACCATGGGCTCCCGCCCGGCTACGATCAGAGCCACCTGAACCCACATCCCCCGCCCGTAAGTGAGATCCCGCTCCAGGCACTCCAGCTCCGTATGCTTGGGCTCGTCGAACCAGTAGCGCAGCCTCAGTTCCCTGGCCACCGGGTTGTTGCCCGGGAAATACAAACGCATCTGGCCGTTCAGGCTCTCGATAGGCGAGATCTCATCGAAGAGCTCCCTCAAGCCCTCTTCGACGAACCACTGAAACGATCGATGCTGGATCTCGATCAGATTCGGCGGCTCCAGGATCTCCGGGATATGCGCGTAGCGCTTCTCGCCGTTGATTCGAATCATATGGATCGCTCCCTCCGACTCAGGCTTTCACGCTTGGGTAGCCGTGTTGTGGATGACTCGGGATTTCAATTCCGAGGTGAGCAAAGCCGTCGGAGTCGGCCTTGAACACCTCTCAGTCCCTGGATGAGGCCATTCGCAAGTTCATCCATGGCCCAGCGGGATCAAATAGCGCTCCATCCAAGTGGCATCAAACATTCCAGTGGGATCTGGCGGTTTCGCCTCGGGGGATCCGATGGGAGACCTCTGGATGGCCCCCATCGAGGATCTTTTCCGGCTCGCCGGGAAACCACAAATGAATCTCCCTCTCTTCCAGCCACTGGCCTCAGGAAGGCCAAGCCAGCTCCACGCACAAGGCTTCCGGTGGTTTTCCATGGGGTTTTCAGCATCGCAAATCAAAAGTATAACAACAAACCCGATTGATGTCAAATCATTCCGCTCTGCACATTAGGCCTCCCGAGCCCTCTACCGCATAGCAGCAAAACCCTCTCCCCATGGCCCTCCGGGCCGCGGGAAGAGGGGAAATTGAAGATCCTCGCTTGCACCCTCTTTGTGAACCGCTCAACGGGCACGAACGTGCCCCACGAAGGGTTTCACGGTGCAGAGTGGAGAATCGACGACCCTTCACCTCGTATCCCCACTCGCGTTCCCTTTGTGAACCCTTCACGGGCACGAACGTGCCCTACTACAAACGAGGGATTTTCGTTGGTAGTCGGGCACGTCCATGCCCGTTCTTTATTGAGACTCGCGGAAGGACTGAATCGGAGACTCCACCAGGGTTTCCGCTTCCCGCCAGGCCCTCTAAGCGACGCCGGCATCCCGCCCTCTGGCCCGCTGCGCCCTCCCGATGCGCATCAGCCACCGATAGCCTTGCAATAACAGCCAGAGGACACCTGCCCATCCCCATCCATAGTGCTTGGCCGTGAAGCGGATCAGGCTCTGATCATACCACCGGATGGCTAAGTCCCGCTGCGGCTGGGAAGCGCCGCCCCAGTGCACCACCTGGAAACGTGGATCATACACGATCCGCCATCCCGCCCGCCGCATCCGCCGGCACCAGTCGTTGTCCTCAAAGTAAAGAAAAAACCCCTCGTCGAGCAGCCCCACTCGCTCGATGACCTCCCGGCGCACCAGCATGCAGGCCCCCGAGACCCAATCCACCTCGATGGGCTCCTCCACCTCCCACCGATGCATCGGCCCCCGCCCGAGGAGCGCCCGCAGCCCTCGTCGAAGAAGATAGATCGGGGATGGATCGCCCCCGAAGGCGAAGGGCTGGGGCCTTCCATCCGGCATGCGCAACAGCGGGGAAAGGGCGCCTACGTCCGGCCGGGCCTGGAGCGCCTCCGCCGCAGCCGCTAAGGTATCCGCGGAGGCCTCCACATCCGCGTTCATCAGGACGATCACTTCCCCCCGGGCCCGCCGCAGGCCCAGGTTCATCCCGGCCGCAAATCCCCGGTTCCGTTCGCTGCGGATGAGCTCCGCGCCCGGAAAACGCCCTGCGATGGCCTCCGCCGTCCCATCGGTGGAGCCGTTGTCTACCACAATGACCTGCCAGCCCCGGGCGAGGGCCTCCTCGTAGAGGCCTGCCAGACAGCGCAACGCCAGCTCCCGCGTGTTGTAGGTCAGGATAACAAGGGAGAGCGCCTGGTCCATGCCGGATATGCCGGATCGCAAACCCAATGGTCGGAGATGAAGACAGGCGGCAGAGCTGCCCGCCCGGTTGCCTTCCGATCGAAGGGCCTGAAAGACGCTGAGGGGGAATAGCCCTCCGTTTCCCATCCCAAAACTCACTGGTCGCCAGAGGAGCCTCGCCCCATGATCTTCCGGTAGAAGTCCAGCGTCCGACCGGCGATCACCTCCTGGCTATATAGCGAGACAGCGCGTCGGTATCCCCGTTCGCCCAGCTCCCGGCGCAGGCCGGGATCTTCCATCAGGCGGCGGAGGCGATCCGCCAAGGCCGCGGCGTCCCCCTCTGGGAAGATCAGCCCCGCGTCCCCCATCACCTCCGGGATGGCGCCCGAATCCGAGCCCACTACTGGCACCCCGCAGGCCATCGCCTCCACCAGGACCCGGCCGAACTGCTCTTTCCAGATCGGCGTGGTCCGGGAGGGCAGCACCAGCGCGTCGACCTGGGCCAGCAGCTCTGGCATCCTTTCCGGCGGGACGGATCGCACCCAGCGAACCCGTTCCTCGATCCCCAGTTCCCGCGCCAGGGACCGAAGGAGGGCCTGCTGCGGACCTCCGCCAATCAACCACAGCTCTACACTTGGGCCCAGGCGGGCCGCCGCCTGCAGGAGGATCTCGATCCCTTTCTCCGGGACAAACCGCCCAGCGTAGGCGGCCCGAAACGCCGACGGTTCCGGCCGGCGCTCCACGGGGCGGAACACGCGGGTATCCACCCCGATCGGCGGGATCACTTCAACTGGCCCCCGGTATCCCATCTCCCCCAACACCCGTGTCCCTTCCCGGTTGGCGCAGAGGATCGCGTCCGCCGCCCCGAGGGTGATCCGGAGGACAGCGCGCACGGGCCAGCCCTTGGGGCGGTTGACATTTTGCCAGGTGTGAAGGATCAGCCGGGCGCGAGGGGCGAACAGCCGACGGGCGAGGGCGATCTGCAGCGCGGCCAGGCTATCCGGCTCTTCCTCCGCGTGAATGAGATGGGGCCGGATCGCGATCATGCCGAAGGACAGCGTCCGATAGAGCGCCCGATGCGGATCGCTGGCTCGGCCCCACATCGGCAGGCGGAGGATGCGGCATCCAGACACAGCGGGGTTAACCTCCCGCCGTCCATATTCATCCTCCCAGACCGCCGGGCGCGCCAGCCAGAAGGCGAAGGCCGGATCAGCGGCCATGAGCTCCAGCTTGCGCTCCATGGCGGGCGCGCGATAACGGGCGATGTGCAGCACGCGGATCACACCGGCCGGCACGCCATCGCCTCCAGGGCCATGAAAACCTCCGTCCCGGGGCGCGCAAGCTACGCCCCGGTCCATCCCAGCAGCCGGATCGCTCGCCAGAGGGAGAGGGCCACGGCCCAGGACCGGGCAGTTCCATCCGCCAAACCCCGGGCCAGGGGAGCGGTCACCCGCTCCAGCCATCCCGGCAACGGCAGGGTCTTCCCGATTCAGAATACCCGCGCCGGGACAGCACATGGGAACTGCTCTTGCCGCCGCAGATCAGGCTAGCCCCTCTCACAGGATCAGCCTCCGGAGCAGAGCAGGCATGATCGCCCAGGCCCGTTGGATCGGGTTGCTCCCTCGGTCCCGGGCCTCGTCCAGCAGCGCGTCCAGCATGTGGAGGTGGACATAGACCACCCGCCGCGCCCGCCAGCGCTCCTCCGGGGAGGCGGTGCGCATCGGCGCCAAGGGGCGGAACGCCGGGCAGGAGAGGATCTCCGTCAACCGCTGCATTCGGTGGAGATACGTGTGCTCGCGGAGCGTGCGTTGCTGTCCGGCCCGGGCGATGGCCTCGCGTTCCTCCTCGTGGGCCAGGTAATAGGCGATTTTCTCCATCAGGTCCTCATCATCTCGATAGGTCACGATCTCCCGCCCCACCGCGAAGAGCTCCTCCAGGCCGTTGGCGACGACGTCGGTGAGGACCAGCGCGCCGCATGCGGTGCCCTCGAAAACCCGCATGGTCACATCGCCCGCAATGCTGCAGTTGAAGACAATCCGGGACTGGCTGTAGATCCGCCCGACCTCCTCGGGCAGATAAGTCCGATAAAAGTCGTTGGTGCGGAAGCGCTCCGCGATCCGCCGCAGCCGGCGGGCGCGAGGGGTTTTGCGGTGAGCCCGGGAGAGGTTCCCCACGAAGCCCACTTCATAGATGCGGGGGAGCTGATGGTCGTAATGGACATCGGGGGCGGCGGCCAGCGGGAGCCAGTAGACCTGGCCGTGGCCCACCACCCGCCGGAAGCGCTCCACGTAATCCTTCTGGGCGACGAAGACGGCGTCGAAGAAGCGAGCGGCCTGCTCCCGCCAGCGGCCCAGATGCACATCGATCAAGTAGCCGGCAGTGGGAATCGGCAAGCGTTCGATCCCGGGGGGGAAATAGCGCCCCGCTGGGTCGATCCAGAGATAGAGGTCGGGCTTCTCCGGCAGAGCAGCGATGATCTCATCCAGAGGTACGGTAGTATCGTAGCCGGGGCGCTGACCACATGGCAGACCAACATACGTGACGGTGTGTCCTAAGGCCCGCAGGGCCCGTTCGATATGATATCCAGCGGCGGTAGGGAACCAGCGATAGCCCAGGGCGATGTGCATCTCATTTTATGCTTTCAGAATTTTCTTATATTGACGACGCAGAGTGTTCATCAATCCTTGATGTATAATTCGCAATCCAAATGGCAGCTGACGTGGATCCGTGACGAATGCATGCATGAAATATCCGAGCGCTCTTATCTTTGGCTCAACATGCCAGGCAGTAGCAAAACGATAATATAGCAACTTGGCCCTAAAAAAATCGGGATATGTATGGAAATTTTCCCACTCTGTGGCCAAGCGCGAGGCTAACCTATTTTGATCATGCAACAGGTTCAGATTTTTCGTTGTGTTAATCACATGTATTCGGTAACCTATGGTCGGTTTATCCAGATAGAACATGGCAAAATCGTGAGCGATCCGGACCCAGGCTAACCAATCTTCTCCACCAGCGGCCTTAAACCTCTCATCAAAATAACCTACTACATCAAAACATTTTCTACGGACCATAACCGTGCTGGTGGTAGCACAGTATTCTACGGTCTCCCACCGAAAATCCCGATGATTGCGTGGAGCCCCCGACACTGAAGATTTCAGCGCTATAGGATGGCCCATCTCGTTAATGAGATATGCGTCAGAAGCCACAAGCCCTACCTCGGGAAACTGATCCAGAATCTCTGCTTCTAGCTTTAATCTACCAGGAAGAGCCACATCATCAGCATCTAAGAACGCAATATAATCACCACTTGAAGCTTGTATGCCGATATT
>NZ_JANWXB010000248.1 GCF_025055495.1 Thermoflexus sp.
GCCTTCCCCCACGCTGACCCGGACCCGGCCTCGGCCTACCCGCACGCCCGTGCCCACGCCGACGCCGGCGCCGATGGAGACGCCTGTGCCTCCACCCCCGCCAGCGCCCACGCCGACGTGGACGCCAACCCCCACGCATCCCCCTGCGCCGACGCCGGCAGCCCCGGTGACGATCATGGGGATGGTGTTCCTGGATCGTGACGGGGATGGCCGCCCGGATCCCGGGGAGCCCGGGATCCCCGGGGCGATCTTAGAGGTAGAAGGCCAGCGGATCACCACGGGCTCCGATGGGCGCTTCCCGCTATCCAAAGGGTCGAAAGCGAAACTGCTGGCCCTTCCGCTGCATGGTCGGCTGACGGTGGCCGACGGGGTGATGTTCGGGGTCCAGCCCCTCGCCCGTCCATGGTGGCTGCTGGGGTTGGCGCTGGGGATGATCCTCCTGGCCGTCTCCTGGGTATGGGATCCGCGCCCGGATGAAGTTCGGCAGTGGATGAAGATCTTTCGCGAAGGAGGGGTGAGATGACGGAAGCCGATCTGGCTCTGGCGCTGCTGTTGATTGGGGGCTTCGCCCTGTTGGGGGCCCTGATCACCTACGGGAACGCCCGCCAAGCCCAGGCGATCCGGGAGGTGGGCGAGGTGCTGCACGAGTGGGCGATCCGCCATATCCAGCTCTCCCGGGCGACCGCCGCCGGCGCCATCCGGATCGAGGACCCGGTGGCCTGGCTTCAGGAAGCGCTGGCGCGCCTTCCGTTGCCGGAGGGGATCACCAGAGGGCTGGCTTCGGAGCGACAGGGTCGGGGATGGGTTCTGCTCCAGAGCGCGGCCGGGAGGCTCCTCTTAACCCGGCCCGAGATCGATCCTGCCCCATTGGAACGGGGATCCCGATTCGCCTCTCCGGTTCTCCCCAGAGGATCTCTTCGAAAAGCGCAGGTGCTGGAGCTCTCCCCGGTCACCGCCTGGCCGACCTTTGATCTGGAGCTGGCCCAGGCCTGGAAGCGGTGGTTCCCAGAAGATCCTCCGCCGGATCGCGTGCGGTTGCTGATCTGGCCCGAAGGCACGAACGGCCGATGACCTGGCTTCTCGGGGATCGATCGCGATGGGCTTGTGGCAGCAACGCGATGGCCTCGAAGTCTACATCCCGGAGGCAGCTCCGGTGCGGATCTGGCCCGGGACGCGGCGCCTGCCACCGCCTCCGGAGGATCCGCCGGAGATCCCGGATCTGCCTGGCTTTCCCCCAACGCCCGAGCGCTCGCCCTGGTGGACCTATGCGCCATGGTTTCTGATGTCGGCCGTCTATGGCCTGATGGGCCCCCTGGCCTTCGGGGGAAGGGGATGGATGTATCTGCTCTTCATCCCATTGGCGGCCGGCTCCTCTCTCCTGGCCGGGGAGATCCAGTATCGCTGGGCGTTGCGCCGCCACCGCGCCCAGGCCGCCGAGGCCATCCAGCGGGCCGAGCGACGGCTACGACGGTTCCTGGCAGAGCTGGAGGCCTGGCGAAGCGCCGAAGAGATCCTGGAGCGAGCCCTGTTCCCATCCTGGGAGGAACTGGCCCAGCGCCTGCAGGCGGGGACCGACCTCTGGTTCCGCCACCGGGGCGACCCGGATTTCCTTATGGTCCGAGCCGGGGTGCGCCGGGTGCCGCTGCTCATCCGTCCCAATCGTCGCCCTCCGGACCCGGAGGATCTGCCGCTTTCTTTGCAGAGCACCGCCCGGGCGCTGGCGGCGGCGATGAGCGCTCAGGTGGAGCGCCCGCTGCCCCTTTCGTTCCGGGCCTCGACGGCCCTTGTGGTCTTCCCGGGCCTAGAGGGTGCTCTCGCCCGGGTGCTGCTGGAGCTGGCGCTGACCCACTCCCCGGCTGAGCTGGAGATTCGGGTGGGCCTCAGGGATCCCTATTGGGCGTTCCTCCGCTGGCTGCCGCATGTTGGAGAGCTGCGGGAGGGCTACGCCGGCGGGCCGGTTCGGATCCGGGAGGAGCTTTTTGCCTATTTCTTCCGCCGGCGAAGCGGAGGCGGCCTGGAGGGCCCGGCCGTGCTGGCCCTGGGAGATGCCGAATGGCTTACGGATGCCCGCCTGGGGGTTCTGTTGCGAGAAGGTCCTGCCGCTGGGATCCATCCGATCTTGATCCTTCCACCCGGGGCACCCGTGCCAGCTGGGATCCGGACGCTGGGGATCTGGATGCCCGATGGGAACGTTCGGGTCCTGGATCTGACCAGTGGACAGTCCCTGGAAGGCGAGGATCCGGCTCCCCGGCTCTCCCTCGCCCAGGCGGAGGCGATCGCTCGGGGGCTGGCCCGGTTGCGGCCGATGGGACGGGGGGAAGGAGCAGCGGTTCGCCCGGCGCCGGCTCTATGGGGTCTGGCGGATCCACAGACGATAGCGGAGGCCATCCGGGCGGCCCGTTTCGCGCGGGAGGGCCTGGGAGTTCCGGTGGGCTACACCGATGAGGGGACACCTTTCGTTCTGGATCTCCACGATCGCGCCTACGGCCCGCATGCGATGGTGATCGGGACCACCGGGTCGGGCAAAAGCGAGGCCATGCGGACCCTTGCCCTGGCGCTGGCGCTGCATTTTCCTCCAGAGCGGACGCAGCTGTTCTTCATCGACTTCAAGGGAGGCGGAGCCTTCGCGCCGCTGGAAGGACTGCCCCATAGCGTGGGGCTGCTCTCGAACCTGGACGCGCGGGAGGCGGCCCGGGCGCTGGAGACCTTAGAGGGGGAGCTGGACCGCCGCCAGCGGATCCTGGCGGAGAGGGGGGCGGATCATGCCGACGCGGCCGGGCTTCCCCATCTGGTGGTGATGGTCGACGAGTTCGCGGAGATGCTGGATCAGATCCCGGATGGGATGGGCCGGATGATCCGCCTGGCCCGGTTGGGGCGCAGCCTCGGCATGCATCTGGTGCTGGCGACGCAACGGCTGGGGGCGGCAGTGCCGGGGGAACTCCGGGCAAACCTGCGGGTGCGGATTGCGCTGCGCTGTGAAACGCCGGAGGAATCGACAGCGGTGCTGGGGCGGCCGGATGCGGCATATCTGCCGGGAAGCGGCTGGGCCTTCATCCAGGTGGGGCAGAACGAAGTGTTCCAGCGGATCCGCTTCGGATATGTGTCAGGATTCTCCATCGGGGTCCGGGAGGAGATCGGGATGGATCCGGCCGATCCGGGTCGGGAACTTCGACGCCAGCGGGTCGGTGGCGATGGAATCCGGGATCTGGACCGGCTGGTCGCCGCTTTGCGGTCGCTGGATCCCCCGGTGCCTCGACTGGCCCCACCGCCGTTGCCGGAGGATCCGGGAGCGCCGAGGGAGGAGAGTTGCCATCGGATCGGGATCGGGGTGGCGGATTTCCCGGAACGCGGGGAGATCCGGTGGGTGTTCTGCGACGATCGGACCCCGGATCTGCATCTGATCGGACAGTCCGGGACAGGGAAGACGCGGGTGTTGCGGGCGATGACGGCCGCGGCCGCTTGCGCCGGTCGGCGGGTCTTCCTCGTGGACGATCGGGGAGACTGGCAGGATGCGGCGTGGACCGTCCGGGTGGATCCCTCGGACCGAGAGGGGATGGGTCGGCTGTTCCGGGCCTTGCAGGGGGAAGAGGGCCCGTCCCTGCTGGTGCTGGACGGCGTGGATGGGATGGCGGAGGAGGCCCAGGCGATGATCGAGGCCGGGCTGGAGGCGACGCGGGATCGAGCGGAGCTATGGGTCTGGACCGCGGCACGGCGAGAGGTGATGTGGCGGCCGCTGCGGGGGCGGCCGGCCCATCGGGTGGTCCTGGCGATGGAGGCCCGGGACTGGGAAGCGGTGGTAGGGCGCCTGCCGGCCCCCGAGGCGCCTTTTCAGGGCCGGTGGTGGGGAGAGGGACGATGGCGGGAGATCCGGCTGAGGCGGCGGGAGGCTGCTGCGCCGCCCGCGCCGCCGTTGCCCCGGGCGCCCCAGGGATCCGGGTCGGATCTGCCACCGGCCGTCCGGGCGGAGGAGGGCGTGATGCTTCCTCTGGGTTGGTGGGATGAGGACCTTCAGCCCGCCGTCCTCCTTTTGGACCGGCGGCGTCCGGCCCTGGGGATAGCGCCGGAGATCGCTTGGGGACGGGGAGCAATGGAAGGGTTGGTGAGGCGGCTGCGAGGGATGGGAGAGGAGATCCTGGTGTGGGATCCCGAAGGCCTACTGGAGAGGGTGGCAGAAGGCTTCGAAGATCCGCAGGCTTTCCTGAAACGGGCGATGGCCGGCGAGGCGGAGGGAACCGGGGGTGTCCTGGTGGTGACGGACACGGACGTTTTCCGAACGCGGTTGGGGTATGGGGAGGAAATCCCGTTGATGCTACGACGATCGGGGCGATGGATCTGGCTATGGGCGGGGCGGGATGGGCTGGGGTTGCGTGGATGGCGGTTGTTGCCGGAGCCGGAGGATCGGCGGGCGCCCCCCATCGCGAAGGATCATCCAGGCCTGGCGTGGCTCGCGGAGCCCAGTCGGGGCCGCTGGATCATCCTCCCGGTCGTCCCCTAGTGGATCTTCCTATCCGGAGACTTGCTCGGGGGTCATTATGCGAAGAGTGCGACAGATGCTTCCCTTATTGCTTGGATTGGCGCTGGCGGCCGTCGTGGCGATGGCCACCCGGATGCTCGCCACAGCAGGTGTGCCAGATCAGGTGACGATTACCGTGGCGGCAGTCCCCTTACACCCCGGGGATGCGCTCACCGAGGACAAGCTTCGAACGGCTACCGCCTACGACGCTCCGGCGATTCGGGGAATGATTCAGGAAGCCGAACTCCCGCGCTACGCAGGGGGAACGGTGCTGATGTTCATCCCGGCAGGGGCGGCGATCCCCCGCACCGCCATTCTTCCCTCTGGCCAGTTCACAGCGGCGGCTCGTCTCTCTTCCGTGATGGTGGAAGGAGAGCAGCTGCTTACATTACAGGATACGGATCGGATCCAGGCGCCGCCTTTTTCTGTGTTGCGCCCCGGAGACTGTCTGGATATGGTTGCGTTCTTCGGAGCGCCTGCAGGCAGCCCGGAGTCCGTGGATCCTTTCGTTAGACTGGAGGGAGCCTTCGCTCAATCCTCCGTGCCGGAGATCACCGGGACGATGGGCCTCACCGTTCCGGTTCGCCCGATGGCGAAATGGCTCGCCCGCGGGGTGGTGCGATCCGTCCTGGGTCTCCCGGCACCTTCGGGCGGTGAGGGGGCATCCGCTGGGAGAACATCCAGCGCCTCCACCGGCGCGCCGCGGCTATTGCTCGGGGTTCCTCAGAGCGCGATGGAAGGGATCATCTACGCGCTGGGAACTGCAGAGAGGATCTACCTCGTCGTGGCACCGCCGTGCGCCCGGGCCGAGATCCCGGCCTCCACGGGGTTCGCGGAGCAGGATCTGGCACAATGGGTTTGGTTCGGCCGGCGGGCGGCCGGCCCACCCGCCTTCTTCCTCCCAGCGGAAGCCACTGGCTCTGAATCTCCACCCCGGCGGTGAGGGAAGGGCGATGCGGATGAACATTGTGATTCTGGGGAACCTAAGTGGGATCGGTGGGGAGATCGCCAACCAGCTGGCCCGCTTGGGACATGAAGCCTACGCGATGCCGGGGGTGGTCGCGGTAGAGATCCTGGCCGGCCTTCGCCCGCAGCTCATCATCCCGGTGGCGGTCGAGACGGGGATGACCACCGAGACCGTCGGCCGCCTGGCGGCTGAAACGGGAGCAGCCGTGGTGGTGGTGGCCTCCCCTGGGAACGCCTGGGCGACCTGGGCGGAGCATCGCAGATATCCGGTGGTTCCCCCAGAGCAGGCCGCGGGGGAAATCGCCGCTCGATTGAGCGAGCTGATGGCCCAGGTTCAGGCCACCGAACAAGTTCGCTACCTTCAGACCGTTTACGGGGCTCCGGTTGTGGTGACCAGCCAGCCCCGGGTCCTGGGGTTCGGAGGACCCAAGGGCGGGACCGGGAAGAGCACGGTCGCGGCGAATGCCGCCGTCCTCCTGGCCGCTCGAGGGGTCTCCGTGCATATTATCGACGCGGAGTCCGACACCCGGGGCAACCAGCCCGATCTGTTCCGGCTGGGCGAGGGAATCCCTATCTATTCTCTCATCGAGCTGGCAGGCCTTCATTCACCGCCCTCCCGGACCGGCGGGGTGTTCGAACCCGGCGCGCATGTCCCAACCTTCTGGACCCAGGTGCCGGCGCCGCGGGGGATCCGATGGAATCTGCGGCTTACCGCTGGGTTGTTGACGCTGGACCCCTTGATGGGCGAGCGGTCGTTTTCTATCCTGGCTCGAGCAGCGGACTGGCTGGATTTCGCGATCGAACGGGCGGCCGGGGAAGGATATACGGTGGTCCTGGATACCGGGAATAACCTGATGTCCCCCCTCTCGCTGCGGGCGATCAATCGTTCCCAGATCCTTTATATCGTATTGGAACCGGAAGACACTGGGCTGATCGCTGGGGCTTCCTGGCTGGCTCACGTCTACCGCATGGCGGGCCCGGATGCCTTTTCCAGCAAGGTCCGGATTGTCTTTAACAAAGTCCGTGGGGAATCCGGCTCGGAACTGATTGGGCGGCTGCGGGAGCACGTGGAAGCGATCCTGGGGCACCGGTTGCCGCGAGCAATGCCGGTGCACATGTTGCCGTATCTGGATCTGGACATCGCCCGGGCGCAGACCAGCCTGCGGCTGGGACTGGAACACCTGGCGGTCCTTCAGACCATGACCGGCGGGCGTTATGCGGAGGAAACGCGGGGCTTCACCAACGCCCTTCAATCTATGTTGTCGGAACTGTTCCCGGTTCTCGCCGCTGCCCCCTCTGTCCGCGAGGCTTCCCCGCGCTTTCGATTCCCATGGAGAAGATAGTGCTCCGTCCATCTTCGATTTTGGGGTTTTCGGGGGCGACCGCATCACCGTGGTGAAGAACCCGAACTACTGGCGCGCCAAAGAGGGTCTGCCGCGGATCGACACGGTGATCTTCCGCATTGTCCAGGATACCAACCAGCTGCTGGCCCAGCTGCTCTCCGGCGACTGCGACATCGGCACCCAGGACGCGGCCTTCGATGCCCAGGCGGAGTTCCTGAAGCAGGCGGAGGCCGAAGGGTTGCTGAAGCCGCAGTTCGTCCTGGGCACGGTCTTTGAGCACCTGGACTTCAACATCCAGCCGGCGCCGGGATATCAGATCGCCGCCGGCAATGACGTGTTCCAGGACAAGCGGGTGCGCCAGGCCTTCGCTTACTGCATCGACCGTAAGGCGATCATCGATCGGGTGATGTTCGGCCGCAGCGAGGCCCCGGCGGTCTATATGCCATCCATCCACCCGCTCTACGCCAAGGACGTGGTGACGGTCTACGAGTTCAACCCGGAGAAGGGCCGTGCCCTGCTGGAGGAGGCGGGGTGGAAGGACACGGACGGCGACGGGATCCGGGACAAGGGCGGCCGGAAGTTCAGCGTGACCTACGGCACCACCGCGGGCAACCGGCTGCGGGAGCAGGTCACCCAGATCATCCAGCAGCAGCTGAAGGAGAACTGCCAGATCGAGGTGAACCTCTACTACAAGCCGGCCCGCGAGTTCTTCGCCGATTGGCCGGACGGGCCGGTCTTCGGGCGCAAATTCGATCTGGCGGAGTTCGCCTGGGTGACCGGCGTGGAGCCGCCTTGCGAGCTCTACAAGACCGATCAGATCCCGTCGGATGAGAACCCCGGTGGCCAGAATAACACCGGCTACAGCAACCCGGCCTACGATGAGGCCTGCAACCGCGCCCTGGGCACCTTGGATCCGGACGAGAAGAAGAAGTGGCACGCGGAGGCCCAGCGGATCTTCAGTGAAGATCTCCCAGTGTTGCCGCTCTTCGTCCGGCTGAAGATCGCGGTGGCCTCACCGAAGGTCAAGAACTTTATCGTGGATCCGACGGCGAACTCCGAGATGTGGAATATCGAGGAGTTCGATCTCGAGCCGTAAGCCGGCGGGATCCGGATTCGCCGGGCGGGGGAGGATCTCCCCCGCCCGGTTTTTGTTTCCGGTGTGGAAGTTATGCCCTTCGCTTCCTCAGGGAGTCTTCTACGGCAGGATCCTTCCACCTCATCTGATCAGCTCCCAACGGTAACTCTTACGGGTGGATTTTTGTGGGCGGGCGAGGCCGCGTTGGGCGGCCTCGCCCATCCACAGAATCTTCCGGCCTCCCTTTCTTTTCTTTCTGTGATATACTGAACACGCGACTCCCCGTTCCATATTTTTGATTTTCGTGGGTGCGGGCCACCTTAAGTGACCTGCATCCGCCAAAAATCGATTTCCCTTCGCGGAGCGCTGGCTCCGGCGTTACGTGATCCCTTGCTGGCTGAACGTCCGCTGAATCGGAGGAGATGGGAGACCGGATGCAGATCACGATCCTGGGATTAGGAACTCTGGGGATCTCCCTGGGACTGGCCCTTCGACGAGCAGTGCCGGAAGCCCGGCTGGTGGGGCACGATCCGGACCACGAACGGGCTCGCGAGGCGCTTCGTCGGAAGGCGGTGGATCGGACGAGCTGGAACCTGCCCGGGGCCTGTGAGGAGGCGGATCTGATCCTGTTAACGTTGCCCCTGGGGGAGATCGAGACCACCCTCCGGGCCATCGCTCCGGCCTTGAAGGAAGGAACCCTGGTGATGGACACAGCGGAGCTGAAGGCGCCAGTTATGGCCTGGGCGCAGACCCACCTTTCCTCCTCGACGCCCTTCATCGGCGGTCATCCGATCCTCCGCCCGGACGCCGGGGAGGAGCCTGACCCCGACCTGTTCCGGGACGCGTTGTTCTGCCTGACCCCGCCGGCCCAGGCGCCTGCCTGGGCCGTGGAGGCCGCCAGCGGGCTGGCCCATCGCATCGGCGCGCGTCCCTTCTTTATCGACCCTGTCGAGCATGACGGCTGGATGGCCGCCCTGGAGCAATTGCCCTCTCTGCTCGGCGCCGCCCTCCTATCCGTGTGGTCCGTCGCTCCTGCCCGACGGGAGATGCCCCAGGCGATCGGGATCCGCTTTGCGCGGATCACAGCGGACCTCCCGGATGCCCCCAGCGGGCGGCTGGCGGCGACCGCGAATCGGGAAGCCCTTCTTTACTGGCTGGATCGCCTGCTGGAAACGCTCGGGCGTTTGCGGGAGGCGCTGACGGGCCTGGAGGGTGAGGCGGCCCTCGAGGACCTTTTCCGCACCGCCAGCCAGATCCGGGACAATTGGTTGAAATCCCGGCAGGAGAGCCTCCAGGCTTTGCCGGTTCCGGCGGATCAGCCAGGCCTCATGGAAACGATGCTGGGGCTTCACCGCCTTCGCCCCTCCCGGAGGCGATAAGGCGCGTTGGGGTTGGGAAGATGCCCACCTCTAAGTGGAGCGCCCAGGCGATCAGTCACGCTGCCAGCGTTATCCAGAGTCCAGTTTCGCATCCTTTCAGGCCTTGAGCCGGGCATCTTAAACGCCTGGCCCAGGGCCCAAAGGCAATCCCTCCTGGGGCCTCATCGCATGCGGGTGTTGATGATCGCGCCGACTTCGTTCTTCAATGACTACGGATGTCATGTGCGCATCCTGGAGGAGGCCAGAGCCCTCCAGTCCCTCAATCTCCAAGTGAAGATTGTGACCTACTACAAGGGCCGGGATCTCCCAGGCCTGGATATCGCCCGCACGCCTCCCCTGCCGTGGCGTTCTCATTACGAGGTTGGATCCTCCCGGCATAAGATCGCTTTTGATCTCTATCTCTCCGGGACCGCGCTGGCCGCAGCGTTACGCTGGCGTCCGCACTTACTGCATGCGCATCTTCACGAAGGCGCGCTCATCGGGGTCGCCCTTCGGGCACTATTGCGGGTTCCTCTCATTTTCGATTTCCAGGGCAGCCTGACCGGGGAGATGATCGACCATCGCTTCCTGAACCCGGATGGACCATGGTATCCCCTCGTGCGGCGGCTGGAAGTCTGGATCGATCGGCGGCCGAACGCGATCCTCACCAGCACGATTCACGGGGCTCGCTTGCTGATCGAAGCTTTCGGCGCGTCCCCGGATCGGGTGATCCCATTCCCGGATGCCGTGAACACGGAGGTCTTTCGCCCTCCTCTGCCCGAGGAGATCCCGGAGCTCCAGCGCCTGCGGGAAGTGTGGGGGATCCCCCCAGAGCGCCATCTGGTGGTCTATCTGGGGTTGCTGGCCCCCTATCAGGGCACGGATCTGTTGCTGCAGGCGGCCGCCCGTGTGGTTCGCCTGGAGCCCCAGGTTCACTTCCTGATTATGGGGTTTCCCGGGGAGACGCATTATATGGCCCAGGCCGCCGCTCTGGGGATTTCGGATCACGTCACGTTTACCGGGAAGGTGCCCTACGAGCAGGCGCCGATTTACCTTCGGTTGGGCGAGCTGGCCGTGGCGCCCAAAATGTCGGCCACGGAGGGGAGCGGGAAGCTGTTAAATTACATGGCCACGGGCCTCCCGGTGGTGGCCTTCGATACTCCAGTTAGCCGCGAGTTCATGGGACACGAGGGCTACTACGCCCGATTCGGGGATGCGGACAGCCTGGCGGAACAGATCCTGTATGCCCTCCGTCATCCGGGGGAATCCGCGGAACGGGGCAGACGGCTTCGCGCCCGGGCCGTGGCGCATTACAGCTGGAAGGCCGCCGGGCAGATGTTGCTGGAAATCTATCGAGCGGTTCAACGAGGCGTGCGTCCTCCGGTATGGGCCATCGCCTCATCCCAGAGAGAAGCGAAAACCGAAGAGGCCTTTCGATAAGGGATCCCGGGGAAGTCAGCGGCCGGGATCCCCATGGCGCTCTCGGGAGAACCAGCGGGGAGATCTTACCGGCGAGGCGGAAAAGGGATGCTCCATGGGCTTGTGGAATTGTGGCGCTATCGAGATCTGCTCTGGCTGCTCACCTTGCGGGATCTCAAAGTCCGGTATCGGAATTCGGTTCTCGGGGTGGCCTGGTCCTGGATGAACCCATTGCTGATGATGACGGTGTTCACGGTCGTCTTCACCGTTATGAACCGGGGGCCAGCCAGCCTTCCGCACTTTCATGCCTTCGTCCTGGTGGGCATCCTGGCCTGGAACGCCTTCGCGATCTCCGTGCAGGGCGCCGCGGAGAGCGTCACCGCCAACGCCCCCCTGGTCCGTAAGGTCTATTTCCCCCGCGAGGTCCTTCCCCTCTCCGTCGTCCTTTCGAATTTGTTGAATTTCCTGATCTCCCTTCCCATTTATTTCATGATCGCGTGGCTTTCCGGGATCCGGCCGACGCCATGGTTGCTTCTTCTGCCGCTGACCATGCTGGCGCACGGGATGTTCACCGCAGGGGTGGCCCTCGCCGTCTCGGCCTTAAATGTGTTTTATCGGGATACCGCCCACATCCTGCAGGTGTTGCTGCTGGCATGGTTTTTCCTAACCCCGATTTTCTATCCGATCTCGGTTCTCCCTCGTAACGCCTCCTTTCTTGGGGTTTCCATCGATGTCTGGCTCTGGACCCGGCGCCTGAACCCGATGGCGTCGATTATCGCCTCCTATCACGATCTTCTCTACTACGGAACTTACACGGCGCCGGATTTCCTCACACGCACCCTGGCCACCTCCGCGCTGGTGTTGCTGGTGGGATACGCCCTCTTCCGTCGCCTCAGCCCGCGCTTTGCGGAGGAAGTGTGAAAGAGGCTACGGCCTTCGCCTGACCGAACAAATCCTCCCCTCTAAAGTGAAAGCCCCTGGTGATCCCTTGAGGGAGGCTTAAGCGGAACCCAGCCGTTCCAGGGCGAGGGCGAAGGGTTCTCCCCCCCGGATCACTGCGACCGGGATCCCGCCGCTTTCCAGCATGGGGAGAACGCGGGGGCTGATCTCCGGCCCGCCGAAGGAGGCTGCCTCCAGCACGATCGCGGCCACGCGGATCCCATGGGAATCCAGGCTTCGGGCCACCATCGCCCATCGTGGATCGCCGGAGGGAGTGATCAGGATGAGGATGGAGCCGCGGGCCATGCGCAGCACATGGGATTGCAGCACCTGGTGGAAGGGGATCTCGCCGTGGGCTCGCAGCAGCGCCAGCCCCTCTAAGAGGCGCTCCAGCTGACCTTCCCCTCGATGGGGCGGCAGGAAGAGCCGTCGGGAACCGTAAGCCAGGATCCCCACCATCCGCTCGCGTCGCAGAAGGTGGGCCGCTAAGGAGGCCGCGAGGGCAATCGCGTATTCCTCTGTGGAAAGGGGAAGAAGCCTCGGCTTGCCCGTCGGCCAATCCTCTTCGTCGCGATCCGGCTGATGAACATGAACGTCGGCCATCAGATCGAGGACGATCCAGACATCCGCGGCGGGCTCCTGATCGAATTCCTTCACCATAAAGCGCTCCCGGCGGGCGGTGGAGGGCCAGTGGATGCGACGAAAAGCATCTCCAGGCTGATACTCCCTTACCCCGCCCGCGTTGGGGGTCACCTCGGGAGTCCGCCGCCGTGCCGCTTCACGCCCACGCCAGAAACCGGCGGGCAGGCCCAGCCGCCAGAGCGGGAATGTCGGCGGATAGATCAGCACCTCGTTGGTTTCCCTCAACTGCAGGGTCGCCTCAAAGAGGCCGAAAGGGTCGGTCCCGATCAGGGTCAGGGGCCCGAGGCGATAGAGCCCCCGATGACGACAGCGCGTCCGCACCGTCCACAGGCGCTCCTTCCCTCGCCCCAGGTTGTCCAGCACAAAGCTCGCCCGATGACCCGGTAGGGTGGAGGCATCGCGGACTTCCAGCCAGATCTTGGGGAAGAAGCCGGTGTTCCGGAGGATCAGGATCTCTTCGAAGAAGCCGCCCACCTGATTGCGCCGGGAACGCGGAATCCGCCGGATCTCCAGATCCCGCACCGCGCTCCAGGCCCAGACAAACGAGAGGATCAGCAAGGCGAGGAGCATGTAGGTGAGGTGATACAGAATCGAGCGGCCGGTGATCATCGCCGCCAAGCCGATGATCACCGTCAGCAGAAGGAGGCCCCGCGCTCGGGGTCGCAGGGCCCATCGAAGGATCGGCCGCTCCGGGGAAGGTGCCCGGGATCGCAGCCAGGAGGGAAGCGCGGTCATGGGGACCGAACCTCCCATGGCACGGTGGGGATGAGCTGGAGCTCGCCTCGATAGATACGAACCTGACCGATGATCTCCACCTTGGCCCCCTTTCCTTTCAATCGCTCCGGAACCATCGCCGCGACGTTCTCCCACAGGATCACCGGGATGGCCCCGCTTTCGTCGCGCACGGTCAGGCGCAGCCCGGCGGAGAAGCCGCCTGCCTCTATGACCTCCCCGCGGATCTGCACTCGCGCGCCCTGGTCGCCCGGAGTCAGGCTTCCGATGGAACGAGGGGGTGCCTCGGGGCGCACCCCCTTCCGCACTATGATGTCACGGCCCCGCTGAGGAAGCAACTCCAGCTCCCCTCGATAGAGGGTCAGCACCCCTGTAGCCCGGATCGTCGCCCCTGGGTAAAGCCCCTCCCGTCCGGGCAGCTCCCCCATCTGCCGATTCGGGATGAAGAGGCGGAGGCGATGCCCACCCTGTTCCAGGATCACGGCCCATCCTGCTGAGAAGCCCTGAAGATCGATCACAACCCCTTCGACCGCGAGACGGGTGCCTAACGGTTGGGTCGAAACCTCGCCCAGCGGGAACGACGTAGCCGTCGGCCGCGGGCGGGGGGTCGGGGAAGGGGTGGAGGGAGGGCGCGAGGGGGTGGGAGATAGAAATAAAACTGCCGTGGGGGATGGGGAGGGCGTGGGCGTCGCCGCAGGTGGCTCCCAGCGTAGGTCCAGCGAGAGCTCCGGGAAGAGCACCCTTTCCCCCCGGATCTGCCGCAGTCTGCCCCATGCCTGAAGCCGGGCGCCCACCGGGGGCGTGGCAGCGAGGGCCGCTTGAAGCTCCCGGGAGAGTCGGATCTCGATCGTTCCGGTCTCGTCCTGGAGCGTCCATCGGCCTTCAGCGCGCTGAAGGAGGGCGCCTTCGACACCCACCCAGGCGCCGTCCGGGAGGCCGAGGGCCTGGGCGATAGGGCGGGGAGGCGATGCCCAGGGGAGGATGGCCCATCCCTTCGGATCATCCAGCACCACCTGAAGCGAGTCCCGATAAAGCCCTAGCGCGCCGGTGATCCGAAGCCCGGCTCCCAACGGCAGCTCCGGCCGTCCGGCCAGGGTTTCATACCAGGCCACCTCCACCCCCCCGGTCTCATCCTGGATTCGGACCAGGGTCAGGCCGGCATAGGGGCGGCGCACGGTTCGGATCTGGCCGGTGACCTGGACCCGTGTTCCGGGGGGGATGGTGGGAAGCGTTCCCAGAGAGGGGAAAAGCGGCTCGGGCCGTTCGACGACCAGCCCATCCGGGGAGAGGATCTCCAGGATCCGGGAATCTGGGTTTTCCCGCACCCGCCCCTCGACCGTCACAACATCCGCCGTTCGAGGGATCCGCTCCTGGCGTTGCAGCGCCGTCGCCACGGACCCGGAAGCGAGGACCCGGAGATCCGCGGTGCCATCGTTCAGGCGGAAGAGGAGGCGGGGCCCTTTCGGATCCCAGCGGGGCGGCTCCGCGACCGTGCCCTGCACACGCACGTATCCGGCGAGGGGTTCGGCCTGGAGCTCCGAAAGCGAACGGGTGGGTATCGGCTGGAGCCGGACTTGCAGCCAGAGGGAGAACAGTCCGGCGAGCGCCAGGGCCAGGGCTCCTAGGACTCGGTTTCGAGAGATGCCGGGCGGGGTATAGCGCGTCAGCATGATGGGGATCCTCGAAATGAATTCGCTCATGAAGATGATAGTCGGTGTGACGTTAGAGGATTGATCCCCACATCAGATTTGAGAGAGCTGTGCGGCTCTCTACGCGAACCTCATAATCCCCTAATGGGACGGAGACACCCCGGATGACAGCGACTTGAGATCGCGTGGCTGTCTTGTATATCATTCACTTTCTAGGCATGCTTACTGACGGGCCATGCCACGCCGGGATTTGACCGATGGATCGGAGTGCGAATAGTGCTTTGTCCAGTTATAAACTGGGGAGTTGAGGAACCGAAGCAAGTCCGGAAGGCGATGTCCCCTCCCTACGGCCAGCGGGATGTGGGGAGGGGGGAGAAAGCATCTTTCAGGGGCGGTGCGAGGGACCAAAGGCCTCCCGCACCGCTCCCGAACCCCCCCAAATTAAAAGTGGACAAGGCACTAGCTATGAGGTGCTAAAGATGAAAAGTCCGCTATTCTAAAGCGGAGAAAGCGCGGATTCGGCAGACCGACCGGGAACGGGCCTGCAGACGGGCCCTCTCACGCTGCTACAGCGTCTCTCGCCCGACTCTAGGGGACCGGATGAGAAAAGCCATGAAACTTACCCTCGCCGCTTCGACACTCCGGTCCGAGCAGGAAACCGACGTTCTGGAAATCGATGAGCTGGGGAGTTTGGTGGGGAGAAAGGCGGTGGCGATGGGCTGACCGATGTCAGTGGGCCCAGCCGATGCTGGCCTTTGTCATAGGCGATCGAGGTGAGCAGACCAGCCGTTGTCTTTTGGAGGCCATTCCGGCGGAATACCGCCTCGATCGGAGCGTCAGCGATTTTCTGGGAGGCCGATCGGGCGGTTTTCCCCAAAGAGAGGCATCGCCCGGTGGACGAGCGAAGTGGGGAACTGGCGCATATCGAGCGGGTGGTTCCAGACGCTTCGGCAGAATTGGGCCCGATATGTTCGGAAGACGCAGTCGTTTTCCCAATCGAATTGCTTTCCTGAAGCGGTGACCTGCTGGTTCATCGGGGAATACAACCGGGAGGTATCAGTTAGATATTGACTACTGCTTTAGTTGGCACAGTGATGCGCCGGAGGGGAGCTTCATGAGCGTTCTGGTGCTGGGGAGCATCAACATGGATCTGGTAGCGGTGGCGCCGCGGTTTCCACGGCCGGGGGAGACGCTGCGGGGTCATCGCTTCTTCACCGCGCCCGGGGGGAAGGGCGCCAACCAGGCCGTAGCGGCTGCCCGGCTCAAGGTCCCCACACGGATGATCGGGCGGGTGGGGAACGACGTGTTCGGCCCGGCGCTCCGCCAGGGGCTGGCGGAGGCCGGCGTGGACGTGGAGGGCGTGGCGGTCGACCCTGAGGCCAGCTCCGGGACGGCGCTGATTGTGGTGGAGGAGGGGGGCCAGAACGCGATTGTGGTGATCGCCGGGGCCAACGGCCGGGTGGGATCGGCGGAGCTGGCCCGGCTGGAGGGATGGCTCCGCGAGGCGCGGGTGGTGCTGATGCAGCTGGAGGTGCCGCTGGAGGTGGTGATGGAAGCGGCGGCGCGGGCGGCTCGAGCGGGGGTGCCGGTGATCCTGAACCCCGCGCCGGCGATGCCGTTGGCGGACGAAATCTATCGCTGGTGCGCCTGGCTGACGCCGAACGAGGTGGAGGCGGAGAGCCTGGTGGGGTTCCCGCTGCAGGAGGCGGAGGCGATCGAAGAAGCGGCGCGGGTGCTGGTGGGGAAGGGATGTCCCCACGTGGTGATCACCTTAGGGGAGCGCGGGTGCGTGTATGCGGATCGGGAGGGCGTGCAGTGGGTGCCGGCCTATCAGGTGCCGGTGGTGGACACGGTGGCAGCGGGGGATGCCTTCAACGGGGCGCTGGCGGCCGCGCTGTGGGAGGGACGATCGGTGGAAGAGGCGCTGCGCTGGGCGAACGCGGCCGGCGCCCTCAGCGTGACCCGTTACGGGGCGCAGCCGTCGATGCCGCATCGAGAGGAGTTGCTGGCCTTCCTGAACCGCAACCCCGAACGCCGCCGGTGAGCGGGTTCGAGGCGACTTCCAAAAATTTTTCTCCTCCTTCCCCACGGCCCAGAGGGCTGCAGAGAGGGAAGGGGTCATCGCTTTCCGGACTCGCTTCGGTTCCTCAAACCCCCGGTTTATGACCGAACGAAGCGTTAGTCTTCCAGTTGGGGCTGCCACTCCCATCTTCCCTGAAGCTGTGGAAAAAAGGGATTAGGGAGTCCGCGAGGGCGGACCCCCGGGCCGAACGCCTAGGAAGATCGACTTCCGCCGGCATTTCGCCGGAATGGCCTCCTGACGGGATCCCCGCTAAACTCCTCTTCGAACAGCCTGCACGCCGGAGGGCTCGATGACCGTGGCCTATGCCTTCGACCCGATCTTCCTGGAACACGACGATCCTCACCACATCGAACGCCGGGATCGCCTGGAGCGGATCCTGGAGATCCTCCGAACCCATAGCATCCTGGAGCGGGCACTCTCGCTCCCCGTGGAGCCGATCCCCCTCGAGCGTCTGACCCGGGTGCACGAGCCGAATTACGTGGAGCGGGTGCGGCGGCTGGCGGAGCGCGGCGGCGGCGGCCTGAACTTCCCCGGCGATGAAACCTACGTGAGCTCCCGTTCCTTTGAGGCGGCGCTGCGCGCCGCGGGAGCGGTCGAGGCCGCGGTCGCCGCCGTCTGGGAAGGACAGGCCCGCCGGGCCTTCGCCCTGGTCCGCCCCCCCGGCCACCACGCGTTCCCCGACCACGGCGAGGGGTTCTGTCTCTTCAACAACGTCGCCCTCGGCGCCCGCTTTGCCCGGGAGGAGCTCGGCGCCCGCCGGGTGATGATCGTCGACTTCGACCTCCACCACGGTAATGGCACCCAGGCGATCTTCTACGCCGATCCCTCCGTCCTCTACCTTTCCACCCATCAATGGGGGATCTACCCGGGGACCGGCCACTGGCGGGAGATCGGAACCGGGCCCGGGGAGGGGGCCACCATCAACCTCCCGCTGCCGATGGGGGTGGGGGATCGCGGCTTCGAACAGCTTTTCGAGGCGGTCATCGCCCCTGCCGCCCGCCGCTTCGAGCCGGAGATCCTGATGGTCTCCGCCGGCTACGACCCCCACTGGGGGGATCCGCTGGGGGGGCTCACGATGACCGTCTCCGGGCTGGCCGCCCTGACCCGGCGGCTCACAGAGCTGGCGGACGCCCTGTGCGGCGGGCGCCTGGTGTTTGTGCTGGAAGGCGGCTACCATCGGGAGGCGCTGGCCTACGGCGTGCTGGCGGCTTTCCGGATCTGGCTGGGCGAGGAGGACGTGATCGACCCCTTGGGCGCGCCCCCGCGCGCCGACGAGCCGTCCGTAGAGGGGCTCATCGCCAACGTCCGCCGGCTGCACCGACTGGAATAAGAATGCGGTGTTTGTCCGCCGCTATCGTTTGGTAGGGGCGAAAAATCTTTCGCCCCTACCAAAGGACGAAAAATCTCTCGCCCCTGGGTCGGAGCCTTTGCCTGGGATGCGCAGCCTTGTTGCCGGCGGCTTGGCGGCTCTGCTTCCTCGGGCTTGCAGCCCTGTGTCCCTCTTGGGTCATGGTGGGACGCACTCTCTCCCCCCTCCCCTTGCGATCCTTTAAGACCTTCGACCATGCCATCAGCGCCTAATCTATGACTTTGGCAGGATCGGCGTCTGGCGAGCCCGCTGTTCCCCATGATCTGGCCTCGGCGTGGATCGACATACCGGGAGGCGACGACAAGGATGGTGTTCAGAACTACTGTGGGGCGTGTTTAGACCCCACCTAACAATCTTCGAGGGGCGGGCTGGGGAAAGGGTGGACGGATATCCGGAGCGAGCCGTCCATACTCCATCCTCTTCTCACTTGCGCTAAGATTGAGAATGGCATAGAAGTGGCTTCGCTCTCTATCGTTTGTCATACGGGACCCGGAATGCGCGATTCCAGCGAACGGATTTTCATTAAGCTGGGTGGCTCCCTGATCACCGACAAGCGTCGGGAGCGGCGGGCCCGCCTCCGGGTGATCCGCCGGCTGGCCCGGGAGATCCGGGAGGGCCTCATCGAACGGCCGGATCTGCGGATCCTGGTGGGCCACGGCAGCGGCTCTTTCGGCCACGCCGCGGCCGCTCGGGCCCGGATCCATCAGGGGATCTCCCGCCCGGAGGACTGGTGGGGGTTCGCCGAAGTGGCCCTCGCCGCGGCGGAGCTCCACATGCAGGTCCGCCGGGCCTTCCACGAAGCCGGCCTGCCCACCCTCAGCATCCCGCCCTCCGCGGTCGCGGAGGCGGCCGGAGGGCTCCCCGTCGCCTTCGAGGTCCGGGCGTTCCAGCGCGCCTGGGAGGCCGGCCTGATCCCCCTGACGGGAGGGGATATCGTCTTCGACCGGGAGCGGGGGGCGGCGATCCTTTCCACCGAGGCCGTTTTCGATGCCCTGCTGGAATCCCTGCGGCCGGCCCGCATCCTGCTGGTCGGGGATGTGGCAGGGGTTCTGGCGGACGGACCGGAGGGGCGTCAGGTGATCCCCCATTTGACCCCCGAGCGGTTTCAGGAGATCCAGGGGGCGGTCGGGGGATCCCGGGGGATCGATGTCACCGGAGGGATGCGGGCCAAGCTGGAAATGGCCCTGCGCTGGGTGGAACGGGATCCCGACCTCGAGGTCTGGATCTTCTCCGGACGGCGCCCTGGGGCGCTCCGGGAGGCGCTGCGGAATCCCTCCCGGATCCAGGGGACGCGGATCACCCGAAGGTGAAAAGCCTCGGTGGCTCTACGAAGGAATCTCTCTTCACCAGTCTCTTGATGTTCACAACTGGCTGGGACATACTTGGAGACGGGGGAGTGGAACGAGGGGTGCGCCGAAGGCGTGCCCTTCGTTCCGCGAAACGATGAAAGCACCGTGCGAAGCGGTTCCCGTGAGCCCCGTGTTCGCTTCATCTCCAAGGCGGAGGGCCCTTTGGACAACCAGACGATTCGCCTGACGGCGTTGGCTTCGTGCGCGGGTTGAGCCAGCAAGATGGCCCCTGAGGCCCTGGCGCACGTGCTGCGCCGGCTCCGCGAGGAAATCCCTGCGCCGCCCCATCCGGCGGTCCTGGTCGGGTTGGGGACGCCGGATGACGCAGCGGTCTATCAGCTGGACGAGGATACTGCCCTCGTCCAGAGCACGGACTTTTTTCCGCCGGTGGTGGATGATCCCTACGCTTACGGCGCCATCGCTGCCGCCAACGCCATGAGCGACATCTACGCCATGGGGGGCGAGGTCCGCTTCGCCCTCAACCTGGTGGCTTTCCCGGACGGCCTGGATCTGGAGATCCTGGTCCGAATCCTGAAAGGGGCGTCCGACAAGGTGATCGAAGCCGGCGGGGTGGTCCTAGGGGGGCATACGGTGGCCGATCGCGAGCCCAAGTTCGGGCTGGTGGTCACCGGCATCGTTCATCCCCAGCGGATCCTGCGGAAATCCGGCGCCCGGCCAGGGGACGTCCTGGTCCTGACCAAACCCCTGGGCAGCGGGGTGATCACCACGGCCTTGAAGCAGGGGGTGGCCCGCCCGGAGGAGATCGAAGAGGCGATGGCCTGGATGATGCGGTTGAACAAGATCGCCGCGCGGCTATCGCTGAAATGCAACGCCCACGCCGCCACGGATGTGACCGGGTTCGGGTTGCTGGGCCATGCCTGGGAGATGGTTGAGGCGTCGGGGGTGGGGCTCACGCTGGAGATCGGGAGGCTGCCCTGGATGACGGGCGCCCGGCGCTGTGCGGAGGCCGGGACCTTCGCCGGAGGGCTCTGGCGGAACCGGGAGTTCTACCGGCCGCATGTGCGCCTGGAATCCTTGGTGGACGAGGTCACGGAGGCCATGCTTTACGATCCTCAGACCTCCGGCGGGCTGTTGCTGGCCTTCGCCCCGGCCGATGCGGAGACCTTTTGCGCCCGGATGGCGGAGGTTCGCGAGTCGGCCTGGATCGTCGGCCGTTTTGAAGGCGAGGCGGAGATCCGCGTGCGGGCCTGAGGAGGAAGGCGATGCCGGTTCCCGAGGTGCCCTTCGAGGAGATCCCCCACACCGCCGACTGGGCGATCCGGGCCTATGGGCGCACCCTGCCCGAGCTGTTCGTCCATGCGGCCCGGGGGATGTATAGCCTGCTGGTCGACCTGGACGCCCTGGGGGAATCCGAGCGGCGGGAGGTCGAGGTGGAGGCGGCCAGCCCGGAGGGCCTGCTGGTGGCCTGGCTGAACGAGCTGGTCTACTTCACCGAGCGCGAGCGGCTGGCCTTCCGACGGTTTGAGATCCATGAGCTTCGCCTGCCGGACCCGGAGGATCCGGACTCCGTCGGTCGTCTGCGCGCGGCGGCTTATGGAGAGCCGGCCCGGGAGGTGCGAAAATATATTAAGGCGGTGACGTATCATAACGTGGCCATCCAACGCGGGAACGGATATTACTGGGTGGAGCTGGTATTCGACGTGTGAGGAGGGTGACCATGCCGCGGGAGATTCGAAAGCAGGATTTCCGACGGATCAATGAGTATCTCTGGGAGCTTCCGACGACCTTCGATTCCCGGATGAACGTCCCCGTGCGGATCTATGCGGACGAGGAGCTTCTGGAGGATGCCCTGGGGGATCAATCCGTGCATCAGGCGGTGAACGCGGCATCCCTGCCGGGCTTGGTCGGCACGGTGGTTGTGATGCCGGATGTGCATATGGGCTACGGGTTCCCCATCGGGGGGGTGATGGCGAGCAAAGTCCCGGGGGGGATCATCTCCCCGGGGGCTATCGGCTATGATATCAACTGTTTGACCGGGGAAGCCCGCATCCTGCATTCCCTTGGCTATACACGTTCCATCGAAGAGATGGCGGCCGATTGGCCCCAGGCAGAGCTGGCCTGCTACGATACCCAGGCCGCTCGCGTGGCTCAGACCCCAGTGATCCGTTTCCTGGAGAGGCCGGCCGATCCGATCCTTTACCGACTGGTTACTCGCGCGGGGGATGAGATTGTGGCCACTGGGGATCATCCGTTCTGGACGCCGGCTGGGATGCGTCCTCTAGCCGAACTGGAGCCAGGAGATCGGATTGCTTTCATGCCTTTTGAAGGCGTTCCTTACGAGCCGCCTTGCCATGAAATCATCGTGGACGAGGCGGACGTGGAGCGCGTTCTACAAGCAGTGGGGAAGGATCGTCGAAAGGGTGCAATCACTAAGGCCATCGCCGGCCTCCGTCGTCGCGGATTGTTGCCTTTGCGCTATGATTCGCCGTCGATTCCCTATCTGCTGAAGCTGCTTGGCTATGCATGGGGAGATGGAACCGCCGGCTTCATGCGCCGACGGAAAGAGGGCGTTCTGGTTCTTTACG
>NZ_JANWXB010000251.1 GCF_025055495.1 Thermoflexus sp.
AACCTCCATCAAATTCAATTCAAAGACCAGATAAAGCTTAGGGCGATGGAGACCCGCGAACATTCATGGCTTCCGATCCCGATCACCGTGAGTCTCATCCTTCTCGGATGGGTGATCGCCCGGCTCGTCCCATCCGAAGGCCCAGAGGTTGCTTTTCAGATCCTGGGATCCCCACTGGGGCTTCGTTTCACGCCCGCTTTCTGGATCGGGATCTTCAGCGCGGCCCTGGCGGCCACTGGAACGGAATCCTTGCTCCAGTTCCATCCCCGTTTCCGGGAGGAAGCGCCCTGGCGTCAGATCGGTCGCCTGATCCCTTCAATATGGGTGGCTGTGGGGGGACTGACGTTCACGTTGCAACTTCCGCTCAGCCCCCTCTGGCTGATCGGTCTGGGGCTCGGCGGGGCAGCGCTGACGCTGGCGATGCTGGGCGAGCGCTATCGCTTAGAGACCACTGGGGTTTCGAGGCTGATGACCCCTCTCTTGACCCAGGCCCTGATCTATCTGGTCACCCTAGCAGCCATCGTATGGATCTTTCAGAGCGGGCTCCGGACGCTGGTATTGATGCTGATCAGCGGGATCCTGGCCGCTGGCCTTGCGCTGGCCCGGCTGGTTGAAGCCGAGATCCCAGAGCGTCGGCGATGGCTGTATGTGGCCCTGATCGGATGGAGCATGGCCACGGTTGCAGCTGCTTTCCGCTACTGGACCCTCTCCGCGGTCACCCTGGGGCTGTGGTGGATGATCCTGCTTTATGAGCTGGTGGAGATGAGCCTCTGGCATCTCCAGGGGCGGGTTCTTTCCCCCCGGGTGGCCGTGGAGTTTGGAAGCCTCGGCTTCCTGATCGCCCTTCTCGCCCGGTGGGTGGCGGGCTGAGGGCACCGACGAGCGAAAGGCACCTGGCACCGCACAGGCATGATCTTTTTTCTCCTCCCCGCCTGAAGGGTGACGGGGAGGAGAAAAAGGGAGTTCAGCCCTCTCTATTCCTCCCCTCGCAAACCCAAGAGCGACTCGTTCGTCGGATAGACTCTTAGAAGTTGCGCGCAGTCTATAGAATCACGCGGCAGGCTGTTCATAGAACGCCGCGTGGATTCGTCGAACGGCCTCCTCCGCCTCGCTTTCCGCTACGACCAGGGAGAGGTTATATTCGGAGGAACCCTGGGCAATGGAGAGGATATTGATGCGGCCATTCCCCAGGGCATTGAAGACCCGGGCAGCGATCCCGGGCGTCGCCCGCAGCCCCGCCCCCACGACGGCAATAACGGCCACCCGATCCATCGCCCAGATGTCTTCAATATCCCGTCGGGCCATCTCCCGCTCAAATGCTTTCCGCAACGCTCGAACGACCTGGGCAGCCGCCGGGGAAGGAATGACGAAGCAGATGTTTTGTTCGGAAGAGGACTGGGAGATCATCAGGATGCTGACCCCTAATTCGGCGACGGCCGCGAAGGTCCGCGCTGCCACCCCAGGCACCCCTAACATCCCCCGACCCTCCACGGTGATCAGGCTCAAGTTCTTGATCAGGGTCACCGCCTTCACCTGGCCATTGCCCCGAGGCTCGGGGACAATCCAGGTGCCCGGATGTTGGGGGTTCATGGTGTTGAGGATACGCACTGGAATCCGTCGATCGATGCACGGAAGCAATGTGCGCGGGTGGAGGACCTTCGCACCGAAGTATGCCATCTCGGCCGCCTCGATGTAAGAGAGCTCCGGGATGGTGTGGGCGCCGGGCACGATCTTCGGATCCGCGCTCATCACGCCGTCCACATCCGTCCAGATCCATACCTCCTCCGCATCCAGCGCATAGCCCAGGATGGTGGCAGAGAAGTCGGAGCCGCCGCGTCCCAGGGTGGTCGGCCGGCCTTCAGGGGTAGCGCCAATGAATCCCGTCACCACCGGGAGGACTCCCTGCTCCAAAAGGGGCAACAGGTGTGCCCGAGCGCGCACCCGGGTCTGCTCCAGATCCGGGGAAGCTTCCCCAAAGCGATCATCGGTGACCAAGAACGCATCCGCATCGACGGCGCGGGCCGGGATGCCCCGGGCCCGCAGCACCGCGGCCAGGATGCGGGCGCTCCAGCGCTCGCCCATTCCAGCCACCAGATCCGCCGTAGAGGGGGACAGCTCCCTCAAGGCGGCTACTGCCTGGAGAACGGTTTCCACCCGCTCGAATCCCTCCTGGAGATCCACCTCCAGGGCTCGGGCTTCCTCTCCCGGCAGCGACAGCGCCTGAACGGTATCCTGATGTCGATTCCGAAGGGCGGCCAGCGCCGGGATCCAATCGGGCTCTCCCCGAGCGGCCAGATGGCTCATCCGGATGAGCGCGTCCGTCACGCCCGCCATGGCGGAGACCACCACCGCCAGCTGAGGGTCCGAAGCACGATGCAGCGCGATCAGATCTGCCACCCGCTGAAACCGGGCGGCATCCCCTACCGAGGTCCCTCCGAATTTCATCACCCGCATCGTTCCCTCCGCGATCCCAGGATAAAAAGCGACCCCCCGACCGCTTCCGGCCGGGGGGTCGTTTCCTTGCGTAGAGTGTGAACGTGGGCGACCCGAATTAGACCATACGCCGAACATCCCCCCGGCCGTTCCTCCAACCGGTAGTCATCATCCCGGTAGTCGTCATCATCACCAGGGAGATGTTCTGAGACATCCGCTTAGAAACCATATCGCCGCCCATCGCCATCCAGGTTCGGATTTTTCCTAATTTTATCCAGAACAAAAAACATGTCAACTCGCAGCGGCGCAACGCTTTGTCCGGCCTGTAGCCAAGCCCAGCCCCTGGCACGCGTTCTGAATAGGAGCCGAGATTTTTTCTCCCTCTCCCCATAGCCCGAAGGGCGGTGAGAGAAGAAGACCGGGCTATCCCCCTTCATCCGGCAGGCTCCCGACTGCGTAACGCCTGCCCAAATCGGGGATGGATAAAACAGCAGCCACTGCCTGCCGAGAACACCAGAAGTCCCCATCTGGGGCAAGCCGGGCTGCCCTCTAAAACCGGGTATCTGTCCAGGGAAGGCTCACCCGCCATGAGCCGAAGGCCCGAACGGGAAATCCCGGGGCCTGTTCGCCCAGAGTCTGGTATAAGGACGGCGCTTTCGAGCATGAAAGCCACCTCACGTGATCCGGACTATCGCGCTTCCACGCGGAGCGCTACCATCAGGGCAGCCGCCAGCGGAGCGAAGGGCCACCGTTCCCTCCAGGCCCCCCTCTCCACACGAACCTCGCACCGGCGCGAAGGCCACCATATACTCTCCTGGATCCAACGAAAGGAAGCTACCGGGTGTCCATCTGGATCCTGCGCCTCGTATCGACGATCGCCCAAGGTGATCACCTGGAGGGGACGGATCTTCCCGATCGGCCCGAGGAATGGATCCTCGATGGCAACCTCATGGCCCAGAAATCCATGGCTGCGGAATCGCAGGAGCGGGATCCCTGCCGCGTTCTGAATCTCTACCGGTTTCGTCCCCCACCAGTCCCAGGAGCGGACCAGCGAGAACACTGGGAAGCCGGAGGCATCTCTCAACAGGAGCACCAGGGGAGTCATGGGGCGCATTCGGGTCACCTTCAATGCCAGCATCCAGACGGAGGGTCGTTCCTCCACAGCATGACCGAGGATTGCATCCCCCGCATCCCGGATCTCATAACGAGCCAGCGGGTTCAGGGATCCGCTCCAGCGATAGATCCACAGGTGATCCGAATCGAGCAGGCTCATGGAGTCTTCCCCTTCCCCCAACTCTTTTGGATCATATGGAAAGGAATTTTATCATGGAGCTTGTCACAGGTAGTGCTTTGTCCATTTTTCAC
>NZ_JANWXB010000312.1 GCF_025055495.1 Thermoflexus sp.
AGATCTTCAGCAAGGGCGCTTCCCTCCCGGTGCTGCCGATGAAGACGGCGGTATGCGTCGGCGAAGACCTCCTGGACGGAAAGGGGCGGCACCGGCACCAGGACCTCCCGCAACAGCCGCTGAGGCACCGTCACCGTCCCGGTCCCCCGCCAGATGCGCTCCAGCTGCTGTCGGAACAGGGCCGTCTGCGTAAGCCACGCGAAGAACTCCGGCAGCATCCGGCTGGAGTCCAGGCGCAAAATGTAGATGTAATCGTCCGCAATCCCTTCCTCATCCTCCCCCAGCACCACCGCCGCTCGGCCGATGCACCCGACCCCGACCCGCACGAACAGCACATCGCCCGTTCGCGCGCGCGCCCCCGGATGATCCATCGGGCTGCCCGGGGCGATCCGCCGCCCATCCCGGCGGAGATCGATCCCGAACGGTGTGACGGTCTTGGCGGAGAGGAAGGGAATCCCGGATGCGGCGAACTTCCGTCGTGCTCCATATTCGGCATGGCCGCCGCGCATCTCTTTCAATAGCTCCTTCAGAGGGCGGAGCGGGAAAACAGACCGAAGGACGGGAGGGCGCAGATGGTGCAACGGGGCCATATCCTCCAAAAGCTCTCCGATCGGTTTGCGAACCCCCTCGCCTTCTTTCAGCTGCCTGAATACCTGGGCCAGATCCGCTTCCTCCTCTACGTGGGCGAGAAGCACCGGAGCGGAAGGAGAGGCAGCTCCCTTGCGGGCGAGCAGAATACAGCTTTTCGCGGGGAAGAACCGTCGGGAGAGGCTGATGATCGCCACCGGCGTGACATGGCGGATCAACCAATCCCGAACCCGACGGTAGGGCAGATTCGCGAAGAGGCCTTCCGGCAGCACGATGGCCAGCGCCCCATCCTCCCGCAGCGCCCGCACGCTGAGCTCCAGGAACAGCACCTCGATCGCCTCGCTGCGCCGTCCTGCCCCGAGGGCGAAGCGCTCCAGCCGCCGGCTCTCCTTCACCCGGCCGTATTTCGCGGAGAACGGCGGGTTGGTCGCCACCAGATCGAAGCGCCCCTCCAGCTCAGGAAGGAGATCCAGCGCGTTCGCATGGCGGAGGAATACGCCCGAAATGCCCCCCAGCTGGCGGACACATCCCGCGAAGACATTGGGGTCCACCTCGATGCCCATCACCTCGGAGAACCCATAGGTCCGGGCAGGTTTCAGGAACACCCCCTCCCCACAGGCGGGATCCAGCATGGAGCCTCGGCGGGAAAGCCAGGGAAGGGTGATCTCCACCATCCAGGTGGCCAGGGTGGGCGACGTGAAAAACTGCCCCAACGCTTTCTCGCGGCGGCGGAAATGCCGATCCCGCTGCCGCGGGGCGCGCTCATCGGTGAAGGGAAGAAGAAGAAAGGGAAGCATCCGGGCGCTCCTGCTCTGACCATCTGCGTCCTGATATTACGAAATTCTCGAGGAGGCCAGCAAAAAGGGTGACAGGCGTCTCTATACAGGCACCCAAGGGCATCGGTGTCCCATAGGCGGTAGATCGGCTGAAGGGCCCGATGCCCGAAATCCAGGGTAGGGGCGAAAAATCTTTCGCCCTTACCGCCTTTACGATATTATAGCGTCTGCGAGGCGCTTCTCCGGGATCCCCCTACCCCTCTGTCCCTCTGGCCTCTTACACAAGTGTGGAAGAGAGAAGGGGGACAAGGAGGGAGACAGCTCGGCGCCTCTCTCAAGATAGCGTCTAAAGCGCCCCGCCCGGCGGAGGGGAGACCATGGAACACCCACCGATCGGTTCCGGCGAGCTTCCCCGCACGGCCGACCTGGTCATCATCGGCGGCGGGATTGCAGGGACGGCGGCGGCGTTCTACACCGCCCGCGAAGGCTTCCGCACTGTGGTGGTGGAGCGCAAACCATGGCTGGGCGCGCTGACCACGTCTGTCGCCGTGGCCTGCTTCCGCGCCCAGTGGGACGACCCCGACTTCGCCTACCTGATGGTCCCCAGCATCGCGACCTATGAGCGCTTTGCGGAGGAGATCGGAATCCCCGGCTACACCATCGGCCTCCGCCAGCCAGGCTGGTTGTTCGCCACCACCGATCCTCAAGGCTTGGAACGGCTTCGGCGATGGGTGGAAGGGCAACGCCGCCTGGGGATCGTGGACACCGAGCTCTGGACCGGCGACGAGGCCCGACAACGGTTCCCCTGGCTTTCCCCAGCAGTCACCGCGGCGACCTTTCGAGCCCGCGATGGCTGGCTTTCGCCTCACGAGGTGGTTTACGGCTATGCGCGCGCCAGCGGGGCGACGTTTGTGATGGAGACGGAGGCCCTCCGGATCCGGGTGGCAGGGGGACGGGTCGCCGGCGTGGAGACGAACCGGGGCTTCCTGGCCGCGCCCCAGGTGGTGATCGCGGCAGGCCCATTCTCCAAACGTCTGGCAGCGACCGCCGGGGTTGAGCTGCCCCTTTTCCTGCTCCGCCGCCAGCGGGCCTTCGTCGCCGATCCGGCCATCCCCTCGGATGCGCCGATGGTGGCGGACGATGACACGGGCGCCTACTGGCGGCCGGAGACGGGAGGCGCTTTCCTGGGATGGGGGCTGCCGGAGCCGCCGGGTGAGCCTCAGGACCCCGTTCCCGCGGATCCCCTGTTCCCGGCGCAGGCGCTGGAGGGTGCCGCCCGTCTGACCCCATTATTCCGGGAGGTGGCCGCCCGGCTGACCCGGGATCGGGTTTCGGTGGCGGCGGGTCAATACACATGCACCCCCGACGGGAAGCCCCTCATCGGGGCCTGCCCGGGCGTCGAAGGGCTTTATGTGCACACCGGGGACAACGGCTACGGAATCGAAAGCGCGCCCCAGGCCGCCCGGCACCTCGTGGCAACGCTCACCGGACGGCTTCCGGAAGCGGAGAATCGTTTCCGAGTGGACCGGACCTTCTTTCCAACTGGGAAGAAAGTGCTATAAGCGCCGGATGCGCCCCATTCGGGGGATTTTAGGACGGGCAGGGCCACCAGCGGGAGAAAAGGGCTTGCTCCGCTTTGGGCGGAGTAAGCCGCCAAAGGTGGCATTACCCGCTCCAAAATCCCCGCGAAAGCGAACGCACGATCCGCTGCACGGAAACGCTCCCCTCATTTCGGAAGCGATTGCAGGGGCTGAGGAACCCTCCCAGCGCAGCTTGCGCTCCGTGGCGTATGAACCTACAGGAGGCCAGGATGGCCGAGTTGCCATTGCCGACCTTTGCGGACGTGTTACGCGCCCGGCAGGTTGTGCAGCGTTTCCTTCCGCGCACCCCGCTCTATCGGTATCCGACCCTGGATGCGCTACTGGGGGCACGGGTCTACGTGAAGCATGAGAACTTTCAGCCCATCGGCGCCTTCAAGGTTCGCGGCGGCGTTTATCGGATGTCTCGCCTTTCTCCGGAAGAGCGGCAGCGGGGGGTCATCACGGCTTCCACAGGCAATCACGGCCAGTCCATCGCCTATGCCGCCGCCCTCTTCGGGGTCCGCGCCGTGGTTGTGGTGCCCCAGAATGCCAATCCGGTTAAAGTGGAAGCGATCCGCGCCTACGGCGCGGAGATCCGGGTCCGTGGCCGGGATTTCGATGATGCTCGTTCCTACTGCGAGCGGGTGGCCGCTGAGGAAGGTCTCCGTTACGTCTCCTCCGGCGATGAGCCGGACCTGATCGCGGGGGTGGCCACGGAGACTCTGGAGATCCTGGAGGAGCAGCCAGACATCGAGGTGATCATCGTGCCCGTGGGCGGGGGGAGCGGAGCGGCGGGGGCGTGCCTGGTGGCAAAAACCCTGAACCCGGAGATCCGGGTCATCGGCGTGCAATCCGCCCGCGCACCGGCGGCGTATCTCACATGGCGCCATCGGCGCTGGACGGAGGCGCCGATGGGAACGTTGGCGGAGGGCCTGGCCACGCGGCGGCCATTCATGTTGCCCCAGCGGATCCTGTGGGAGAAGCTGGAGGACTTCGTCCTGGTGGAGGATGAGGAGCTGGTGGAAGGGGTGCGGATCTATCTGGAGAAAGCGAAGACGCTGACGGAGCCGGCGGGAGCGGCCCCGCTGGCTGCCGCCCTCCGGCTGCGGGAACAGATCCAGGGAAAGACCATCGCCCTGATCCTGAGCGGCGGGAACCTGTCGCCCGAGCAACTTCGCCGCTTTCTCCACTGACTCACGCCTATCCCCTGGAGCATGTTCGGATAAGCTCTAACCCCCCGCGCTGGTGTAATGGCGAAGCGCATAGCGCCAGAAGGCGCGGCTGATCATCAAGAGTACCGCAGCGATCAGGAGGCCCGTCAGAACCCCTTCAGGCCGCAGCCAGCCCAGGACCGCCTGTGCGGGCACGGTGGTGATGAAGGCGATGGGAACGACGAAGGTCAGCACGATCCGCACCCAGGTGGGGAAGGCCGTCACGGGAAAGCGCCCCGCCTCGAAGAAGGTATAGATCAATTCCATAATGTTCCCCACCTCGACAAACCAGAAAGCCAGGGTGATCAGGATCATCAACAGGGAATAGAAGATCACCAGGCCGGAGAGCAGCATCACCCCGAACAGGACCAATCGATCGAGCGGAGGCCACCCCAACCGGCTCAGGGCCCACGCCACAATCCCCAGGCCCAGCAGGATGTCGGTGAGATGCCAGACCTGCATCTGCTGGAAGGAGACCACGAACTGGCTGTCCAGGGGACGCAACAGGATGAAATCCAGCGTGCCCTGACGGACCGCCTCCGGGATCTCCTCCAGGTTCGGGCGGAAGAGGGCGGCCATCACGCCCTCGAAGGCGATGAAGAGCCCGGCGACGATCAGGGCCTCCTCATATCGCCAGCCGCCCAGCCGTGGGCGATGCATGAAGAACACCTGAAGCGCCGCCAGCGTCCAGAGGGAGGAGGCCACCGCTACCAGGGCGCTGGCCAGGAAATCGGCCCGGTATTCCATGGCCGCCATCAGGTTCGCCTTGAAGAACCGGAGGAGAACGCGTAGGTAGGTCATTCCAGACGCCACTCCACTCGATAACCGAACCCCCTCGTGTTATCGATCCATCGCACCCAGCGCGGAGTCACCCGATAAAGGCGGGCGTGGGCCAGAGCCTGCGGTAGCTCCTGAATGAAGGGGAACTTCGCCCGATAGCGGATCATCACCCGTTCCCGCTCCTCCGGATCCTCCACCGGATCCGCTATCCCGGTGAGTTGAAGGCCCTGGATCGTTTTCCAGTCCCACGGCTCCCCATGGATGGTCACGGCGACTTCCGGTCGAGCGGTGAGATGGCGAACGTGGCGGCTCTCCGGGGAAGAGAGGAAATAAAGCCGTAGCCGTTCATCGTGGACAAAGTAAAGGGAAGCCGCGTAAGGGCGGCCGCTTTCATCCGCCGTCGCCATGGTCAGGGTCGAGCGCTGACTCAGAAAGCGGAGGACCGCTTCCCAGGCTTCTCCTGTATGAGGTGGGGCAACTTCGGCCATGCGGTCCAACCCTGCGCGGTGGAAAGAGATTGCCGCTCGAATCAGGACCCTGCCCACAGATGGGCCGGGCGGGAGTCGAACCCGCACGCCCCTTCCGGGGCAGCAGATTTTAAGTCTGCCGCGTCTGCCGATTCCGCCACCGGCCCGTTCCGATGAAAATTTTAATCGAACTTGCCGTGTTGCACACCTGAGGCTGGGGGCGACGGGGCAGGCGGTGAAGCCGCCCACGCCACCCCAGCTTTTCTCATCCCGCCGCTTCGCAGCGTGGGGAGGGGATAGGCGGAAGACGCAAGGCCCGAATCCCCAGCATGGATCGTTAAGAGGGCCATAGGGCAGATCGAACTCGCCGAGCGGCGCAGCGTCGTGCAGGAAGCGCGCACTCCTGTAGGATGAGGTTATCATAAATGGGATCGGCGACCTCGCTGGCTCTCAAATTCCTCGGATGAGGGGATCAGTGAGATGGAACTCGGGGAATGGCTTTCGCGGGGACTTCAACTGACCTGGCGGTATAAGACGCTCTGGATCTTCGGTTTCCTTGCGGCTCTGGGCGTTGGGGGATCCCCTCGCGTGTCGGGTCGTCTGAACCTGGGGGTGCAAACCCCTCCCCCATCCTTTGCCCCGGGTTTCGAAAGAATGCTCCAGCGATGGCTGGAGCAGAACTGGCCTCTCCTCGTTTTGGCCTTCCTGGGCTTCTTCCTTTTCGCCTTACTGATCCAGCTGGTGGCCCTCTGGGGCCAGGGGGCCCTGATCCTGGGAAGCGGCGAGGCCGCCGAGGGGCGTTCGCCGGCGCTGGGCGCCCTGGCGCGACAGGCCGCCGCCCGATTGCTCCGCCTGATCGGGATTATGGTGCTGCTGGGCGCTCCCGGCTTCCTGATCACCCTGATTCTTCTTCTGGCCATCCTCGTCGGCTTCCTGCTGGCCTTCGCCCAGGGAGCGGAAGCAATCCGGATTGCCACCTTGCTTGTCGCCATCCTGACGGCGCTGGTCCTGCTGGGCTGCCTGCTGCTCCTCGCCGGGGCGCTGCATCTATGGTCCCGCCTGGCCCTGCGCGCCGCCCTATTAGAGGATCTGCCATGGCTTCGGGCGCTCCGCCGGAGCTTTCAGATCGGCATGCGCCGCATAGGTCCCCTCCTCCTCGTCTGGCTGGTGCTGGATATTGGGGTGCTGGGGACGACCACTTTTATCCTCTCCATTCTGGCTGCCATCCCCCTGCTGGCGGTCGGGAGCCTGGCCTTCCTGGCCTTTTTCGGAGGCGGAGGCCCCGTAGATCCCTCCGCGATATTCCGGTTCGCGTTGGGGATCGCCCTGGCGGCCCTCTGTATCAGCGTCCTGATCCCGCTTCTGCTGGGGCCGGTCATCACCTTTGTGGAAACCGTATGGACCCTGGCGTATCGCTCCTGGATCGGAAGTTCACCCGCCGCGGGGGAAAGGCCGTCGGCGATCTGAAGGCCATCTTGTTTCGAGCGTCCGCAGGTTCCAGGTAGAATCCAGATGGGAGTCCCATTCCACACAGAGCCGGACAGCGATGCGCGCGCTGATCACGGGAGGGACAGGCTTTCTGGGGGCCAACCTGGCGGCTTATTTGCGGGGACAGGGCTGGACCGTCCGGATCCTTCGCCGCGCCACATCGCCCCTGGAGGCGATCAAGGATCTGGAGGTGGAGCACGCCATCGGAGACGTGTTGGATCCGGACAGCCTGCGCCCAGCGATGGTAGGATGCGATGTGGTCTTCCACACCGCCGCGATTTCCGCCTACTGGCGCACCCCGGCGGAGCAGATCCTCCGGGTGAACATCGAAGGCACGCGGAATATCTTGGCCGCTGCCCAGGAGCTGGCGATCCGGCGGGTCGTCCTGACCAGCTCCCTGGCGGCCCTTGGGGTGCCAGAGCCCGGAACGCTGCTGACCGAAGACCATCCCTATAATCTGCCCCCTGGCCGCTTCCTTTATGGCTACAGCAAGGCCATGGCGGAGGCGATCGCTCGGATCTTCGTGGAACAGGGTTTAGAGGTCGTGATCGTGAATCCCTCCGTGATCCTGGGCCCCCGGGATATTCATCGCATCTCCGGGAGCCTGATTCTGGAGATGGCCCGGGAACGGGTGCCGGCCCTCCCGCCGGGCGGGGTGAATGTGGTGGCCGTGGAGGATGTGGCGCGCGGGCATCTCCTGGCTCTGGAGCGCGGACGACCCGGGGAGCGTTACATCTTGGGTGGGGAGAACCTGAGCTATCGGGAGCTCGCCGAGCAGATCGCGGAGATCGTGGGAGTCCCGGCTCCTCGTCGGGTGCTTGCTCCACCGGTCGTGAAAGGGTTGGCCGCGCTGGCCCGGATCGCGAGCGGAATAGGTGTCTCCTTGCCCATCGGGGCAGATCAGCTGTGGCTGAGCGCTCATTTCATCTGGTGTGATGGTCGCAAAGCGGAGGCTGAGCTGGGTTACCGCCCCGAGATCCCGGTTCGGGAGGCCATCCGGCGCGCGTGGGAATGGTATCAGACGACGGACAAAGCGTTGGAGGCCTCCTAAACGGATTTCCCTTCCCTCGCGAGGCAATCCTATATCGGCGATCCCCGTCCGCCCATCGCACCCGGGCTTCCCCTCAGACCCCTGACGGCCATCCGGTTCGGTCGTGTTGACCCGGACCGGACTCCGCTTTCGATTGAGGGGTGGGCGAGGCTCCCTTCAGTATCCTCGCCCGCTCACAAAAGCCCCTATGCCCCGAGTCCCTCAACGGCTATCTCCCTCCTCAAAGCGGACAGGACCGCGTGGAAGGGAATATCGGAGAGGGGGATCTTCTGGCCCCGGCAATGGCGCCCCCTAACGGTGTCCCCGCTTCGATTGACGAGCTCAGCTGAGAAGCTGAGAAGATGGACAGGGGAGCGCAAAGGGGCTATAATCTGTCTTGACAATAGACAAGTCATCTGTATAAACAGGAGGTTGCCATGGCGCGGATGGTGGAAGTGCCGGAGTATTCCCTGGTGCCTGCGGTGGAGATCGATCCGCGGACCTCAGCGCTGATCATTGTGGACATGCAGAACGACTTCGCCCATCCCCAGGGCAAGCTCTTCGTTCCGGATGCCCCGGCCACGATCCCGAAGATCCGCCAGCTCCTGGATCTGGCCCGCTCCAGCGGGATGTTCGTGGTCTTCACCCAGGACACCCATTATCCGGGGGATCCGGAGTTCCCGATCTGGGGAGAGCACTGCTTAGCGGGCACCTGGGGGTGGGAGATCGTGGAGGAACTGAAGCCTCAGGAAGGGGAACTGGTCCTTCCGAAGCGGCGCTATGATGCCTTCTACGGCACCCCTCTGGAGCACGAGCTCCGTCTGCGGGGGATCCGTGATCTGGTGATCTGCGGCACGGTAGCCAGCATCTGCGTGCATTACACAGCGGCCAGCGCGGCCCTGCGCTGGTTCCACGTGATCATCCCGGTGGACGCGACCTCGGCGCTTCATCCCTTCGATATGGAGGCGGCCAACCGTCAGACGGCGTTCCTGTTCCGGGGCACCCTGACCACCGTGGATGCGATCCGGACGCGTGCCCCGGTGGCGGCCTGAGGGAAATGAACCATGGCGGCGCCTGGAAAGCCGATCGAGCGCGTAGCGGGCCCCGAGGCGCGCCGCGCCCAGATCCTGGAGCTTCTGCGAACGGCCGGCCGGCCGCTCACCGGTTCGGAGCTGGCCCAGCGCCTGGGGACCAGCCGGCAGGTCATCGTTCAGGACATCGCCGTGCTGCGGGCGGCGGGGGTGGAGATCCTGGCGACGCCCCGGGGCTACTGCCTCCCCGGCGCCCGTCCAGCCCACCGGATGCTGGTCGCTGTCCGCCATACCCCGGATCAGACGGAGGATGAGCTGACGCTCCTGGTGGATCTGGGGGTTGAGGTGGTGGATGTGATCGTGGAGCACGCGATCTACGGAGAACTGCGGGGAAGCCTGCACATCGCCTCTCGGGAGGATGTCCGTCAGTTCATGGAAGCCCTGCGGCGGACGGGGGCTCGGTTATTGAGCGAACTGACCGGTGGGTTGCATCTCCACACCCTGGAGGCGCGGAATCCGGAGATCCTGGAACGGGCGCGGGAGGCGCTACGGCAACGAGGCTATCTGGTGGAATAAGGCCAGGCGGGCGGAGTTGCTCCGGGTGGCTCTACCCTCCAGAGGATGGGGTCGTGTTTACCTGCTGCGGGATCATGCCTTCGATTCGAAGGGATTTTCCGGCGGGCGGTACCACCTTCGGTGGCCTTGCCCGCCGGATAAGAGGAGGGGCACCGCGCGCGGTGCCCCTCCCCTTTCCGAGGCCCTTGGGTCTCGGTGAGCGGGGATGGAAGAGAGGCCATTGATGCTGCATTCCGGGTGAGGCAATGCCTCACCCCCGCTGCGAAACCAAACCCAGAGGGGGCTCCCGTGGCTGCTTCAACGCTGACCTTCGAGGAAGCCATCGATCGGGTAGGCCTGGGCCGGTTTCAATACAAGCTGATGGCGATCTGCGGCGCCGGATGGGCGGCGGATGCCATGGAGGTCCTGCTGATCTCCTTCGCCCTGCCAGCCATCCGACAGGAGTGGGGGCTGACAACGGCCCAGGCGGGCCTGCTGGGCACGGCCATCTTCCTAGGGATGCTGGCCGGGGCCTGGTTCTGGGGGACGCTGTCCGATCGCATGGGGCGCAAGCTCGGCTTCATCCTGACGGTGCTGATCGACTCCGGCTTTGGCCTGCTCTCCGCCTTCTCGCCGAACTTCGCCACCCTGATCCTCCTGCGGGCGCTGACCGGCTTCGGCGTGGGCGGCACGTTGCCGGTGGACTATGCGATCTTCGCGGAGTATCTGCCGCGCCAGAAGCGAGGACGTTACCTCGTTTATCTGGAGGCCTTCTGGGCGCTGGGGGCGCTGATGGCGGCAGGGCTGGCCTGGCTGATCGTGCCGCGGCTGGGATGGCGGCCTCTCCTGGCGATCTCCGCTCTGCCGGGCCTCATCGTTTTCTGGATCCGTCGATACGTCCCGGAGTCCCCGCGCTTCCTCCTGGTCCACGGCCGCGAGGAAGAGGCCCGCGCCGTTCTGGCTCAGGTCGCTCGGGAGAACGGCGCCTCGCCTCCGGAGGGAATCCGCCTGGTTGCGCCGCCGGCACCTCGGGTCACGGTGGGGGACTTGTGGCGCCGTCCTTACACCCGGACCACGGCGCTGCTATGGTTGATCTGGTTTGGAATCTCCCTGGGCTACTATGGGGTCTTCACCTGGCTGCCGAGCCTGTTCGTCCAGCGCGGACTGACCTTCCTTCGCTCCTATGAATACATCTTCCTTCTGACCCTGGCGCAGCTTCCGGGCTATTTTTCGGCGGCCTACCTGGTGGAGCGAATCGGGCGGCGGATGACCCTGGGGCTGTATCTGCTCGCCAGTGGGGTCTTCACCTATCTGTTCGCAGCGGCGGTCTCCCTGCCCGCCTATGTGGCGGCAGCGATCTGGATGTCGTTCTTCGCCCTGGGAGCCTGGGGGGCTCTCTACGCATATACGCCGGAGGCGTATCCCACCCAGCTGCGCACGACCGGCATGGGCGCGGCCAGCGGGATGACCCGGATCGCTGGGGCGCTCGCGCCCACCCTCGGGGGATACCTGCTGGGGGTCTCCATGCCGCTGGCCCTGACGGTCTTCGCGGCCGCGTATGGGATCTCAGGGCTGGCGGCCTTATCACTGCCTTACGAAACGAAAGGCCGGCCGCTCGCGGACGTGGTGGGGGAAATATAGGGGTGGGGCCAGGGCCGATGGGCTTGACAAACCCTTCCGGCCATGTTAGATATTAAAGTGGATTGCCGAGATAGCTCAGTTGGTAGAGCACCCGGCTGAAAACCGGGGGGTCGGCGGTTCGATTCCGCCTCTCGGCACTGCAGGCGGGCGTAGCTCAGACGGTGGAGCGCCTCCCTGCCATGGAGGAGGTCGCGGGTTCGAGTCCCGTCGCCCGCTCTGGCGGCGTAGCCGAGTGGCCCAGGCAGGGGTCTGCAAAACCCCGGACGTGGGTTCGATTCCCACCGCCGCCTCCTCGCTTCAACGCCCCGGGTCCGGACCTTCGGCCCGGGGCGTTTTGGCATCCGCATCCGAAAACCGCCCGCGGACACGCCTCGCGAGGGTCAGATTTGAGAATTGAGGCATGCGATTCAGAAACTTAGCTTACTCAGTCGATGTGCGCAAGAGAACGAGTCCCCAATCGTCACCGGTCCCGTTGCTACGGATCCTCACATGAGCTGGTGATGGCTCAAACACACCTGCTACCCTCGACGTGTCTATCCCCAGGCGATGAGCTACCAACCCTCTATTTAGAAGTCGCTGCTACGCGGTTGGGTTCTCATGAGAATGAGACCCATCCACGCCGCTCTTCACGGGTCGAGCGACCGTGATCCATGCGGAGCAGCGCTTCTATTGATCATCGATATAAGAGCCTTGCATTGGGCATCGAGGATCAAGACGAGTGTTTTCAAAAGCTGCCTCTCGGATCATCGGTTTCCCCTGTAGGCCGGTCGCTCCATCAGTTCCTCTTCTGTATTGGGGAAGGGCCTAGATCCAGAGTAACGGGAATCATGCAGGGATCCAACCGGCATGCACTATGGATGGCGATTTGCGTAGAACGCAACGGGAGGAGCACGAAGTCCGCAGGAAGTGCCGGCAAGCTTCCCTTCACTTTTGCCTCGTTTCTGTGATAGAATCCTACAGGAGGAGATGTTTATATGGCCTTTACGGTGCGCGATTTTGAGGATCTGATCCGCCTGCTGGACCAGCGACCGGAGTGGCGGGAGGCGCTGCGGCAGCGGATCCTGACGCGGGAGCTGCTGGAGCTGCCGGTCCAGATCCAGGCGCTGCACGCGGAGACCGAGCGGCGGTTCCAGCGGGTGGAGGAGCAGATCGCTGCGCTCGCGGAAGCCCAACGGCGGCACTATGAGGAGTTTGTGGCCTTTCGCCAGGAGGTCGAACGCCGCCTGACGGAGGTGCAGGCGGAGGTTGAGGCAGCCCGCGTCGAAGCTAACCGCCGCTTCGCCGAACTCGCGGAAGCCCAGCGCCGCACCGAGGAGCGAGTGGGACGCCTGGAGGAGGCCGTAGCCGCCCTGGCCGAGGCCCAGCGCCGCCACTACGAGGAGTTCGCCGCCCACCGCCAGGAGTTCCTCGCTTACCGCGAGGAGACCGAGCGCCGCTTCGCCGAGCT
>NZ_JANWXB010000365.1 GCF_025055495.1 Thermoflexus sp.
ACCGCCACCTCGCCCATGCGCTGGCGCATCTCCTCGTCGACGATCGGCGAGGGGGATTCCTCGATCAGCTTCTGATGACGCCGCTGGATGGAGCACTCGCGTTCGCCCAGGTGGATCACATTGCCGTGGACGTCGGCCAGGATCTGCACCTCCACGTGCCGGGCGCCTTCCACCAGCTTCTCCAGGTAGACGTCGTCGTCCCCGAAGGCCGCCATCGCCTCGCGGCGGGCCGCTGCCAGGGCATCGGGCATCTCCTCCATGGAGCGCACGATCCGCATGCCCTTGCCGCCGCCCCCGGCGGAGGCCTTGATCAGGATGGGGAAGCCGATGCGTCGGGCGGCTTCCATCAGATCCTCATCGGAGAGGCCGCCGTCGGTGCCGGGGACGATGGGGACGCCCAGGGCTTTGGCCATCTTGCGGGCAGTAGCCTTGTCGCCCATCGCCCCGATGGCCTGGGGCGGCGGCCCGATGAAGGTGATCCCCGCTTCGGCGCAGGCCCTGGCGAAATCCGGTCGTTCCGACAGGAACCCGTAGCCGGGGTGGATGGCATCGGCGCCCGCCCGGCGGGCGACGTCGATGATCTTGTCGATGCGCAGGTAGCTTTCCCGGGCCGGGGCGGGCCCGAGGCAGTAAGCCTCGTCGGCGTAGCGCACGTGCAGGGCGTCCCGGTCGACCTCCGAGAACACCGCCACCGTGCGGATCCCCAGCTCACGGCATGCCCGGATGACCCGCACGGCGATCTCGCCGCGGTTGGCGATCAGGATTTTGCGGAACATCCTGGAACCTCCTGTAGGAACGGGCCGAGGGCTCAGAGCGGGATGTTCCCGTGCTTCTTGGGCGGGTTCTGATCCCGCTTGTTCTGGAGCATCTCGAGGGCGTTGATAAGGCGGGGGCGGGTTTCCTTGGGCTCGATGACGTCGTCGACGAAGCCGTAGGAGGCGGCGACATAGGGGTTGGCGAACTTCGCCCGATATTCCGCCACCAGCTCCGCCCGCCGGGCCTCTGGATCCGGCGCCTCCGCGATCTCGCGCCGGAAGATGATGTTGACCGCGCCCTCCGGCCCCATCACCGCCAGCTCCGCCGTGGGCCAGGCCAGCACGAGGTCCCCTCGGATATGGCGGGAGTTCATCACGCAGTAGGCGCCGCCGTAGGCTTTACGGGTGATCACTGTGATCTTGGGGACGGTAGCTTCGGCGTAGGCGTAAAGGAGCTTGGCCCCGGCTTTGATGATGCCGCCGTGCTCCTGGGCAATGCCCGGCATAAATCCCGGCACATCCTCGAACGTGATGATGGGGATGTTGAAGGCATCGCAGAAGCGGACAAACCGCGCCGCCTTCTCGCTGGCTTTGATGTCCAGCACCCCGGCCAACACCGCCGGCTGGTTGGCCACGATCCCCACGCTGTGCCCGCCCAGGCGGGCGAAGCCGATCACGATGTTCGGGGCATAATCGGGCTGGACCTCGAAGAAATCCCCGTTGTCCACAATCAGGCGGATCACCTCTTTGATGTCGTAGGGGCGGGTGGGGTCGTCGGGGACGATCTCGTTGAGGCGCTCCTCCATGCGCAACGGGTCATCGCCGTTGGGCACGAAGGGGGGATCTTCCATGTTGTTCGAAGGGAGATACGAGAGGAGCTTGCGGATCATATAGAAAAGGTCGGCCTCGGTGTCGGCGGCGAAGTGGGCCACGCCGCTGATCGTCGTGTGGACGTCCGCCCCGCCCAGCTGCTCGAAGGTGACTTCCTCGTGGGTGACCGCCTTCACCACATCCGGACCGGTGATGAACATGTAGCTGGTTCCCCGCACCATGAAAATGAAATCCGTGAGGGCGGGGGAATAGACGGCGCCGCCGGCGCAGGGGCCCAGGATGGCGCTGATCTGGGGGATCACGCCGGAGAGCATGACGTTGCGCAGGAAGATGTCGGCGTAGCCGCCGAGGGAGAGGACGCCCTCCTGGATCCGGGCGCCGCCGGAGTCGTTGAGGCCAATGAGGGGCGCCCCATTTTTCATGGCCATGTCCATGATCTTCACGATCTTGCGAGCATGGCCCTCCCCCAGGCTCCCTCCCAGCACCGTGAAGTCCTGGGAGTAAACAAAAACCAGACGTCCTTCGATGGTGCCCCATCCGGTCACCACACCGTCCCCCAGGTAGCGGCGCTCCGCCAGCCCGAAGTCGGTCACCCGGGTGGTGACGAAGGGATCCACCTCACGGAAGGAGCCTTTATCCAGCAGAAGCTCCAGCCGCTCGCGGGCGGTGAGCTTCCCCTTTGCACGCTGCTGGGCGATCCGCTCCGGGCCGCCGCCCTGCTGAGCGTCCGCCCGCAACCGCCGCAACTGCTCCAGGCGATCCTCGATGATCTCAATACGCATAAGTCCGCTCCAGGGTGGAATAAAAGCCGCCCAATTAACAAAAGGACACGTTTTCATTATAACTCGAGGGGGAGCAATCTCAGAAGGAATCGGGCAGAGAGGGAAAAATATCCTCCGCCCCAAAGGGGGGCTACCTGTCCGGAGCGTGTCCGACAAGTTTTACGACCCGGCGCTCCGTCAACAGGCTGAGGGGCTGGAACACGAAGCGATGGTCTCGAACCGTCCAGCGCCCAAAGATGAAAAGTGGGATATGCTTCATCTCGCAGCATAACGGTCAGGCCATTTCATTTCACCTCTCTCCCAAAGAAATCTTACGCCATGGGCAACTTCGGGCGGCGAGTTTGATCCAAGCGCCTCTGAGAGGGGAGCGGGCCAGGCCCCTTCCCCCTGCCCCCTGAAAAAATCGTTTTGGGGCTGGAGCGCCGCCTACAGCGGCGCTCCAGCCCCAAAACCTGTGGGAGAGCGCAGTGTGAACACTGCTCGTGGCAGAAGCGATCAATCGCAGAAGCGATCAATCA
>NZ_JANWXB010000419.1 GCF_025055495.1 Thermoflexus sp.
GGAGGTCTTGCTGGCCGATGCCGCCGGGAACAGCCGGGCATCCCAGGACCTTCAGCGCCTCCTCGAACATGGCCCCGGCAGGCGTCAGATGATACGAGAAAGCGATCAGGACGCGGTCGCCAGGCTCGAAGCCCGCGGCCCGGAGGGCAGGTGCCCAGCGCCAGGGATCCGGAACGCCCGGTTCCGGCTCGTAAAGGGGACCAGGGGACTGAAAGATGCGGCGCAGGTGCTCTATTGGCACCATCAGCATCCCCCCAAAGGGAGGATCCGCCTGCTGGCGCTGAAGGAGGTCGTCCTTGCGTAGCACGGGCAATCGGGATAGATCCGCAGGGGTCCGAAGGTCGCGGGGGCGCAGGCCTGCGGCCTCCATCCGGGCACGAAATCCGGGGGCGTTGCGATGGGCACGCTGGACGGCCTTGTAGATGCGGGGGAATTGTCGCTCTTGGTAAGCGGTCAATAAATCCATAAGCAACTCCCTCCTTTCTTTCTCTCCCTCCTACCACGGCCTGAAGGGCCACGGGGGACTGATGGGACCCTCTTTCGGGGTGGCAGACCCTGGAGATTTTGTGGGCAGGGGAGGCCGCTAAAGGCGGTCTTCCCTGCCCACGAAAATTCCCCTCCCTGAGGCCCTTTAGACCTCGGGGAGGGGAGATGTAGGGGGAGTGGCCACTCGTGTAGGCCGATGCAATCCGCTAGTGGTGAAACACTGCTCAACTCATAGCTGGATAAAGTGCCAATGATCACTATTTCCGGAACTCCCCTTCAAAAGTCACTACCCGCTCACCGGCCGGGGTCCGGAAGATTGCGGTTCCCTCCGTCGCGCGAATCCCGAACGCATAATCCCCGATGCCCTTCCACCAGGCCTCGACCACTGCGCCCGGGGTGAGGCCCATTTCTTTCAATTTATGACCGGAGGTCACCGCGAGGTTAGAGGTGACAATGCGAGAGGACAGGAAGAAGGTCACCCGGAGCTCGTTGGTGGTCCGAGGCGGAATGCTCATGTCCTCATCGACGATCGGAGCGTGGACGGAGAAATAAGCGCTCTGGCCATCCTTCTTCGCCTCGAGTTGCGCGGTGAACTTGAACTGTTCCAGAGCGACCGTCGCATCGTTTGGGTTTTCGATTTTGAAGATATACGCTAAGCCCAGAGGAAGATCTGGAGCCGGCGGAGGAGGGGCAGGAGTAGGAGTCGGGGTGCCCGCGGGTGGTGGAGTAGGTGTGGGGATCGGGGTGGGCCACGCATAGTAAGCAACCACCTCTACCCGGGCCAAGGTGATTTTAGGGTCCTGAATCTGGGCCGTTCCAACCGGGCGGCACGCTATAGCGATCCCGATGATCGTCAGCAAACTGAGCCATCGATATGTTCTTTGCATGGCAGCCTCCTTTGGCCAGATAAGGGCTACGGGCGGGCCGTGGGGAGAAGCCAATTTTTTATGAATTGGGCAGATTTCATAGGACGGCCCCCTCAGCCCCAAAAAGTCTTCCAGCCTTCAGGTTAACCAGCGCTTCCGACGCTTATACCATTTGGCTTCGCGGAATCGTTTGCGAGCCCCCAGCTCCGTCAATCCAAGATAGAACTCCCGGATGTCCGGGTTATCTCGGAGGACGGCCGCCGGCCCTTCCATCACCACACGGCCGTTCTCCAGGACATAGGCATGTTGGGCGATCTCCAGAGCCAGCCTGGCGTTCTGTTCCACCAGCAGGATGGCAATGCCTTGCTCCTGATTAAGCCGCGTGATGATCTCCATGATCTCCTGCACGATGAGAGGGGCCAGGCCCAGGGAGGGTTCGTCCAGGAGCAGCAGTCGAGGGCGGGTCATCAGGGCCCGACCGATGGCCAGCATCTGTTGTTCTCCTCCGCTGCAGAACCCTGCCATCCGGTTCCGGATGGTCTTGAGATGCGGGAAGTAGTGATAAACCAGCTCCAGCCGTTCCGAGATGCGCCGCTCATCCCCATGATGAGCCCCCACTCGCAGGTTCTCCTCCACCGTGAGGTGCTCGAAGACGCGGCGTCCCTCCAGGACCTGGATGATCCCCATGGCGGCGATCTCCTCTGCCGATTTGCGGTCGATCCGCTCGCCCATAAACTCGATGCTGCCATCCGTGATCTGACCATCCTCGTGTTTCAGGAGGCCGGAGATCGCCTTCAGGGTTGTGGACTTGCCGGCCCCATTGGCTCCCAGCAAAGCGACAACGCTCCTGGAGGGAACCTTCAGCGAGACCCCCTTAAGAACCAGGATCACCTGGTGATAGCGAACCTCAATGTTGTTCACCTGGAGGAGGGCATCTCCCGATGCCATGTGGGCCTCCTGAAGAATTGGCAGCCCCGATCTTTCAACCCAATCCCTTCATCCTGTTCGCGAAGGGTGCGGCGTGCAGGATTGCACGCCGCACCGCGTGCGGAACATCGGTTAATAGCCTTTCCACTTGGGCCACTGGTCAGCGAACTTCTCTTTGAGATCGACCAGCTTTAGCAGTTCGAACTTGCCATTGCGAACGATATAAATGCGCACCTGGCTGGTCGGGCGATGATCGTCTGACGTATACGTCAATGGCGGCACACCGAGGCCGATATCCAGGTTCTGGAAGGACTCGATCGCCGCCCGGATCCCCGGGCCGTTCAGCTGACCAGCTGCGTCGGCCTTTTTGAGAGCCTCGTAGAGGAGCATCACGTTCGCCCACGCCTGGACGGTGCGGATAGTCCGTTCCTTGAGGGCCGGGTTGTATTTCTGAGCTGCCTCCTTCACCCGATCCATCCCCGGCACGTTTTCGCCGTAAAAGGCGGTCACGGCGATCCCGATCACACCCTCTGCCTGCGGCCCCAGCAGGCGCAGGAGCTCCTCACCGAAGCCCCAGTTGTTCACCAGATGGTCCGCCTGCAGGTCCAGGGCTTTGGCGTCGCGGATCGCGGTGGCGACGGACTGGGTGGTGTTGCCGTGCCAGATCACGTGAGGGTTAAACTCTTTGGCCGCCAGGACCTGGCTCTTGGCGTCCAGGGCGGTCAGGGAGACGTCCTGGTCCGGGCCGATCTCAAAGCCCAGAAGCTGGGCGAACTCCTTTAGGGCCTTAATCGGCGCGCTGCTGTAGGGCGTGGGGAAGGAGTAGAACATTACAATCCGCGGCTTCTTGCCGGCCTCTCGCTCTGCTTTGAAACGGTCGTCCTTCAGCCAGATTTCCTCATACCAGGCCAGAAGAGCCGCCCGGGCGTTGGTCGAATAGTCCGAGGCGGCGAAGAAGTTGTAAGGGGTCTTGGAGGGATCGGTCAGCTCGCCGGAGTAGGAGGCGGAGATATACGGGATCTGATCCTTGGCCACCGTGGGGGCCAGGGCGGAGGTGTCTCCGGTGCCCCAGCCCAGAACAGCGACGACCTTATCGATATCCCGATAGCGTTTATAGAGCGTAACGGCCTCCGGTACCCGGTAACCATAGTCATTAAGGATCAATCGGATCCGTTTGCCGTTAACGCCGCCTTGGTCGTTGATCCAGCGGATGGCGTCCTGAATCCCTGCGGCATAATCTTTGCCCACATCGGAGGTTGGCCCTGTGGTGTCCATAATGGCTCCGATGGGAATCTCCCCTGCCGGAGCCGGGGCCGCCGGGGTTGCCTGCGGCCCGCAACCCATCGCAAGAGCAAGGGTCGCCAGCAACCCAACGATCGTGATCGCTACTCCTCCCCGCTTGATCATGGTTTCCTCCTGGAATAAGCGTTAACGCAACTTGCCCTCGTCAGGTGGGTAGGGCCTCACTCTCTTATCCCCCCTTCCCTCGGCCTGAAGGGCGGTGGGAAAGGGGATAAATCTTTTGGGGGCCTGGAAGGTCACCGAAGGTAGTCTCCCAGGAGGGAAGTTTTGCTTCGCTCTGTCGCAAACTTATGATTTGGGGTGACGGGGCGGTGAAGCCGCCCGCCCCTCTTCCTC